>DAOUEC010000240.1:0-5197 GCA_034430655.1 Anaerolineae bacterium | reverse complement strand
CCAGGCCCGATTTTCGCCAAGGAAATTAGTAGGCAGTGAAGATTCTTTGCCTATTTGTGAAAAATTGACAAGAAAACTCAGGATGATTTTAACAAATTCGCTGTGGTAAATAAGGGCAACTGCACCCAATTCATTGCAGCAGTGGTGGGAGGCACAGCAGTAGATGGCCCGAATAAGAAGCAAGCGGTGGCAGGAGAGACAATCCTGGTCATAGACGACGAGGCCAACATCGTTGAACTGGCGCGGATGTACCTGGAGCAGGAGGGGTTTCGCGTGCAATCGGCCGGCGACGGGGCCAAAGCCCTGGAGATGCTCGCCCGCCAGCCCCCGGCGCTGATGGTGCTCGACCTGATGCTGCCCGAGGTGGACGGCTGGGAGGTCTGTCGCCGCGTGAGGGCTGGCAAAGCCGCGCCCGATCTCCCCATCATCATGCTCACTGCCCGCGACGACGACGTGGACAAGATCGTGGAGCTGGAACTGGGGGCCGACGACTACGTCACCAAGCCCTTCAACCCCCGCGAACTGGTCGCCCGCGTCAAGGCCATCCTGCGCCGTACCCGGCGCGCCACCCACACCGAAGCACCTGTTCACGTAGGCGACGTCACGATAGACCCGGCCCGCCACGAGGTCACCGTCGCCGGGCAATCGGTGGAACTGCGCCCCAAGGAGTTCGACCTGCTGCTGGCACTGGCCGAGCACCGTGGGCTGGTTCTCAGCCGAGAACAACTGCTCAACCTGGTCTGGGGCTACGACTTCTACGGCGAGACGCGCACGGTAGACGTCCACATCGCCCACCTGCGCAAGAGGCTGGCCGGTTCCTCCAGCGTCGAGATCAAGACGGTGCTCGGCGTCGGATACAAACTGGTCGCTTGAAGCTTGAAACTGGATGCTTGATACTGGGTACTGGTTGATCGCAATTCGCCATTCGCAATTCGCAATTCTTAATTCGCATGTTCCGTAGCCTAAACTCCCGTCTACTGCTCTCCTACGTCGTCGTCATCCTGGTCTGCCTGCTCGTGGCAGCGCTGGGGCTGCTGGTGGCACTGCGCATCCGCCAGGTACAACAGCGGTTCGTCTACCAGCGGCTGGGCGATGTGGCCCGCCTGACTATCGTCGTGGTGCGCGGAAGGAACGTCGGCCCCGAGCGGCTGGCTCCCTTGTTGCGGCGGCTTGACCAGGACCGAAACATGCGCATTCTGCTCCTTGACTCCCAGGGTAACGTCGTCCTCGACAGCCGCGATGAGTGAAAGGGCCAGAACCTGCTGGCGGGAGCGCGCCTCGACCGCAATCCCGAAGGCAACCTGCAGGGGAGTTTCACCGACGCCGGAGGGCGGACGTGGCTCTTCGTCGCGCTGCCGTGGCCGGCCCCTCCCGCGTCCGAGATGCTCGTCTTCGCCGCCCCGCAGCCCCGCGGCGCGGCGCTGGCCTGGGCGCGTGAGCACATGCTGGCCCCGTTGCCGTGGGCCGGCCTGGCAGCGTTGGTCATCTCCATCCTGCTGGCGCTTCTGATTAGCCGCTCAATAGCCGCGCCTCTGCGGCGGGTGACCGGCGCGGCCGAGGCTATCGCCCGTGGCGAGACCGGCACGCGCGCGCCGGTCTCCGGCCCGGCCGAGGCGCAAAGCCTGGCCCGCTCCTTCAACACTATGGCCGACCAGGTCGAGGCCACACAGCAGTCGCAGCGCGACTTCGTCGCCAACGTCTCCCACGAACTGAAGACCCCCCTCACCTCCATCCAGGGCTTCTCCCAGGCGCTACTCGACGGCACGGCCTCGACGCCAGAGGCGACGGCCCGCGCCGCCCGCATCATCCACGACGAGGCAGAGCGTATGCACCGCTTAGTGGACGAGTTGCTGATCCTGGCTCGCTTCGACGCCGGGCAGATGGTGATGGCGCGCGATCCGGTGGAACTCGGCCCGCTGCTGCGCGGGTGCGTCGAGAAACTGGCACCCCAGGCGCAGGCGGCCGGCGTGGCTCTGGAGTTGGACGTCCCCGAGCGTCTGTTTGTCACCGGCGATACCGACCGGCTGGCGCAGGTCTTCACCAACTTGCTCGACAACGCGCTCGCGCACACGCCCGCCGGGAGCAAGATCGCCATGGCAGCACACCTGGCGGAGGACGGACGCGCCGTCGAGGTGACGGTCACCGATGCTGGCGAGGGCATCCCGGCCGGGGTACTCCCCCGCATCTTCGAGCGCTTCTACCAGGTGGACAAGTCCCGCCGGCGCAGCCGGGGAGCCGGATTGGGACTGGCGATCACAAAGGAGATCGTCGAGGCCCACGGCGGCACCATCACCGCTGAGAGCGTGGTGGGGCTGGGCACCAGATTCACCGTGTGGCTACCGGCGGAGAGTAAATGAGGAATGAGTAAATGAGTATGAGGCTGGTACTCATCTACTCACCTTCTTGACAACTCTCCCCAGTGGTGGTATAAATACACCCTGTCGGGAGCAATCTGATAGACCGGATGAGCACTCTGCGAAGCAAGACATTGACGTCGGGTGCTCTTTGTTTTGCGTCCGGGTGTAGGGGCGCGGTAACCGCGCCCCTACGACACGGCGCCGGAATCAGGAGGTGAAACGGCATGATTGAGGCGGAAAACCTGACCCGCTACTACGGCCCCACCCGGGCCGTGTACAACATCAACTTCCACGTGGACAAGGGAGAGATCGTCGGCTTCCTGGGACCCAACGGGGCGGGGAAGACGACGACGATGCGCATGCTCACCGGCTTCCTGCCCCCCAGCGACGGCACGGCCCGCGTGGCCGGCTTCGACGTATTCTACGACTCGCTGGAGGTGCGCCGCCGCGTCGGCTATATGCCGGAGACGGTGCCCCTTTATCCGGAGATGACGGTGTGGGCTTACCTGGATTACATGGCCGCACTGCGCCAGTTGCCGGACCGCGGGCAGGTGGTGGACCGGGCGCTGGAGGCATGTAGCATCGGTGACCACGCCGACACGGCCATCGGCAAACTCTCCAAGGGGTACCGGCAGCGCGTCGGGCTGGCCCAGGCCATCCTCCACGAGCCGGAGGTGCTCATCCTCGACGAGCCGACCATCGGCCTCGACCCCCGGCAGGTGACCGAGGTGCGGGCGCTCATCCGAGAGATCGGGCGCGAACACACCGTCATCCTCAGTTCCCACATCCTCCCCGAGGTGAGCCAGACCTGCGGCCGCGTGCTCATCATCAACAAGGGGGAGATCGTGGCCGAGGGCACGCCGGATGAACTGACCGCCCAACTGCAGGGGGCGGAACGGGTACTGGTGCGCATCGCTGACGCCAGCCCGGAGGCCATCGAGGTGCTGGAGCGGGTGGACGGCGTGATCGGCGTCGAATCCGTTGACGGGGAAGCCTACCAGGTCTCCTGCATCCGGGAGCACGACCTCCGCGCCGAACTGGCCCGTGCCGTCGTCGAGCAAGACTGGGGACTGCTGGAACTCCGCAGCGTGGGGATGAGCCTGGAGGACATCTTCCTCGAGTTGACCACGGAAGAAACGGAGGAAAGCGAAGATGCGTAACGTGTGGACAGTTGCACGACGTGAATTGTATGCCTACTTCAGTTCCCCCATCGCCTACGTGACTATGGCCGCGTTTCTGGCGGTGATGGGGCTTCTCTCCTGGCTCCTCATCATCTACTCCCAGCAGGCGGTGATGGGCTACACGCTGGGCAGCCCGTGGATCTTCTTCACCCTCATCCTCTACGCCGCCGTGGTGACCATGCGGCTGCTGGCGGAGGAGCAACGCTCGGGCACCATCGAACTGGTGCTCACCGCGCCGGTGCACGATTGGGAACTGATCGTGGGCAAATACCTGGCCAGCCTGATCCTCTTTCTGGCCATGGTCGTGATCAGCCTCTACCAGCCTTACATCCTGGCCCGCCTGGGCAACCCCGACCTGGGGGCGGCAGCCAGCGGCTACCTGGGCTTCATTCTGGTCGGGGCAGCGCTCCTCGCCATCGGCACCCTGACCTCGACCCTGACCCGTAACCAGGTCGTCGCCGCCATCCTGAGCGTTGCCATCGGCGTGGCGCTTTGGCTGGTGGAGTTCGTGGGCTCGCGGTCGCCGGGCACTTTTACAGGCGACTTCCTGACCCAATTGGGCCTCTTCGCCCACTACTTCGACTTCCTGGACGGGATCATTGACACCCAGCACATCGTCTACTACCTCAGCCTAGTGGCCGCCAGCCTGTTCCTGGCCACGCGGGTGCTGGAGACAAGGAGGTGGCGGTAATGCGTCGCTTCGCCGAACGATACGGGTTTATCCTGGGCTATGCCGGCCTGGCCGCGATGGTCGTCGGTGCGGCCTGGTACTTTATCGCGCGTGAGATGAATCCCTGGATCGAAGGGCTGCTGATCGGCGGCGTGGTGCTGGGGGTGCTGTTTGTCCTGACCCGCCCGGCACAGGTACGGGCCGCTCTCACCGGGCGTAGTACCCGCTACGGCTCCAACGCTGTCGTGATGAGCATCGCCTTCATCGGCATCCTCATTATGATCAACTACCTGGCGGGGCGGTATCACTATCGTTACGACGCAACCGAGTTGAAGGAACACACCCTCTCACCCCAATCCATCCAGGTGCTGGCCGAGATAGATCAGCCGGTCACCATCACCGGTTTCTTCGCCGCCGACGACTACCGGCGGGAGGCCTTCGAGAAACTGCTGGATCAGTACCTCTACCACAGTGACCATCTCTCCTACTCGGTGATTGACCCCGACCGCGAGCCGCTCAAGGCGCGCCAGTACGAACCAATTCCCTACGGGGGCTTGCTCCTGCAGAGCGGCGAGCGCACCGAGAGAGTCTACACCTCCGATGAGCAGGACGTCACCAGCGCGCTCCTAAAGGTCATCAGCGAGGAGAAGAAGGTGATCTATTTCCTCACCGGTCACCAGGAGCACGACCCGGAGGGCTACGGTGAGAACGGATACTCCAGGGTGACCAACGCGCTGCGGGACCAAAACTACGAGGTGCTCAGCCTCAACCTGGCGGTCACCACGACTGTCCCGAGCGATGCGGCGGCCATTGCCATCGCCGGCCCGCAGATTGCCTTGATGGACGACGAATTGACACGGCTGCGGTCGTATCTGTTCAATGGCGGCAAGGCGCTTGTCATGCAGGATCCGCTCTACGACGCTGGTTTGAATGACGTCCTGTCCGGTTGGCAGGTGCGCTTCGGAGAGGGGGTGGCGATAGACCCGGCC
>DAOUEC010000239.1:0-38767 GCA_034430655.1 Anaerolineae bacterium | reverse complement strand
TGGCATCACGGTCAATGGCCAGGGAGAGGGCCTGGCGGACCTTTGGATTGTCGAAGGGCGGGGTGGTGGTGTTGAAGCAGATGTAACGGATGTAGGGGCCGGACCCTTCGTACATGTTGTAGCCAGGGTTGTCGCGGAAGTCGTCGTAGTCGGACGGGGTTAGCGTCTTCCAGGCGATGTCAATGTCGCCCGCTTCGAGGGCCAGCCGCATGGCGGTGGAATCGGCGAAGTAGCGCACGATAACCTCCGGATAGGCCGGTGGGTCGCCGTAGTAGTCGGGGTTGGCTTCCAGTTCCATCTCCACGTCCCGCTCCCAGCGCTTGATCACGTAGGGGCCGATGCCGCCGCAGGTGCTGTCCACATCGAACTCGTTCTCCGGGTAGCACTCTGGGCTGATGACGGAGTAGGGCTGGGTGGCGATCAACAGCGGGAAGAAACCCACTGCATCTTGGAGCACAAACTTGACGGTGTACTCGTCCACTTTCTCGATGTAGTCCACGAACGAGGTCACCAGCCAGTTGGGATCGCCTTCCAGCCGCATCACGCGGTTGATGGACCAAGTGACCGCGTCGGCGTTGAAGGGAGTGCCGTCGGGGAACTTCAGCCCCTGACGAAGTTTGAAGGTGTACTCCAACCCGTCATCGCTGACTTCAGGGAAGTCCTCGGCCAAACCAGGTTGCAACTCCGTGGTGCCCGGGATGTAGGTCAGGAGCGTATCCATCGTGTTGTGATGGATCTCCCAGGTGTGGAAGTCATAGGACTGAGCCGGATCCAGGTCGGTGACAGAGTCGGTCGTACCGATAATCAGCGGCTTGACCTCAGGTGGGGCCTCGGTTGGCTCGGGCGGGGCCTCGGTCGGCTCGGGTGGAGCCTCAGTCGGAGCCTCGATCGGCTCAGGCGAGGCCTCGGTCGGTGCCTCGGTTGGCGGCTTGGCACATGATACTACCAGAGCCAATACCGCCACAACACCCAGAATACGTAAGGCTTTCATCTATCTCCTCCTTTGGAAATGGCGAAACGGTTACGCAAACTTGAGTTGGCATATTCTGAAGCAGTATCCCCCTGCCATCACCTCCTTTCGTGTGTTGCCAGGTCCTTTGGCAGATGCCCTCACATGGTACATCGGCCTGTCTACTTGCAACGTGATTAGTATACGGCAAAACCGCCGAATGTCAAGACCGCGCAATGACACAACAACGGATAGAGAAAGCAACAGATGAAGAGCCAATCCGTTTCTTTCTCACTCCGTGGTTGTGCTGTGGAACCTTTCCCCTCGCTCCGACGTCTGAATGATGGGCCATCCCGCTACCGCGATGGTGAGCCTTGTGATATACTGAAGTGAGACGTGAAACGTGAAACGGAGGAGGACGCTCCGATGAGAGAACTATCCCTATACAAAGCCGTGACACTTGCCACGCTACTCGGCCTATTGCTAGGGGCCTGTGGACCTCAACCCACCCCGACTCCGCCCTCCTACACCCCGCCCCCGCCCGGCACAGTACCCGCCGTCGTCATCCAGCGCACGCCGGAGCGGGGTGAGGAACTGCCACCCAATGGGGCCATAGAACTGATCTTCGACCGGCCGATGGATCATGCCTCCGTCGAGGCTGCTTTCCGCCTCAGCCCGGAGGTGCGCGGTGGCTTCGAGTGGGCCGACGAGCGTACCGTGCGCTTCAAGCCCGCCCGCGACCTCAAGCGGGATGCCGAGTACCAGGCCACCCTGGGCTCCGAGGCCAAAGCGACCGACGGCAATCCCCTTGACGGAGCCTACCGTTTCCGCTTCCGCACCGTCGGCTACCTGGAGGTGGCCCAGGTCATCCCCGCCCCCGATGCGGAGGACGTGGAGGCCAGAAGCACCATCACCGTCATCTTTAATCGTCCCGTTGTCCCGCTGATGGCAATATCTTCCCCTCCCGTGGGGGGGACTGAGGGGGGTCTCCTCACATTCGACCCGCCCATCGCCGGCAGTGGCGAGTGGCTCAACACCTCCATCTATGTCTTCACCCCTGCCGAGCCCCTGCCCGGCGGCACGGCATACACCGTACGCATCGCGGCTGGGCTGAGCGACACCACTGGCGGCGTCCTGGCCGAGGACTACGCCTGGTCGTTCACCACCCAGCCGCCTCAGGTCGTGTGGGTCTCGCCGCAGGAGGACGCCGAGTTGGTGGATGTGGATGCCGCCGTCCAGGTCACCTTCAACATGCCGGTGGACTGCGCTTCGGCAGCCGAGGCATTTAGCCTGAGCACCGTCCGGCGCACTGTCCCCGGCACCGTCGAGTGCGAGAGTGACACGCTGACTTTCACCCCCGCCGAGCGGCTGGCCTTCGACACAACCTACACAGCACGGGTGGCCGCAGGCGTGCGGAGTTCCTCCCCCCCTGGAGGGGGGGATGGGGGGGGTATGCGGGACGCCTACGACTGGCAATTCACCACTGTCCCACTGCCGCGTATTGTCGGCACCCGCCCCCACGATGGCCAGCAGGACGCTTCGCCCTACACCGCGTTCGAGATCGTCTTCAACACGCCGATTGACCCCAACACGGTCATGCCCAACCTGGATATGACCCCACCCTTCTCCCCGACTCAGGTCTACACCTACTTTGACACCTGGAATAACACCTTTGTGCTGAACTTCGGTGCACAGCCCTCCACCAACTACGAGGTGCGCATCGGCGTTCGTATAGCCGACTCCTACGGCAACACGACCGGGCAGGAGATGACTGTGTGCTTCCGCACCGCGCCGCTGGATCCGGCGGCCTGGTTGCTCGTCCCCGATCAGGTCGGCACCTACGACGCGCACCAACCAGCCCGCCTCGTCGTCGGCTACCGCAACACCACCCGGCTCGACCTGGCGCTCTTTCGGCTCGACCTGGATGAGTTCTTCCACGCCCAGCAGGACTGGTGGGAGTACCGGCCCCCTGGCAACCCCATCCGCAAGTGGTCTGTGCCCGTCGAAGCCCTGCTCAACGAGACGGAGTACGCGCTGGTTGACCTGACGGAGAGTGGCGGGCAACTGGCGATTGGTATCTACCTGCTGGAGCTGCATGCCCCCGGCGTGGAATACGAGCGTTGGAGCCACCGCCGCATCCTGGTCGTCTCCGAGTACAACCTGACGCTCAAGACGTCACAGGACGAGGTGTGGGTCTGGGCGACCGACCTGGCGACCGGGCGACCTGTCAGCGGGCTCACTTTGGCGGCGCGAGACGAGGACGGGAACACCTTCGGCGTGGCGACCACGGACGAGGACGGCCTGGCTCACTTCGAGGCTGCCAATCGTCGTGGCACGCTCTACGTCGCGGCGCAGGAGCCTTTGGCGCTGACCGGCGAATGGTGGAACAACGGCATCGGCCCCTGGGACTTTGGGCTGGAGCCTGGTTATCCCCAGGAATATCGCGTCCACGTCTACACCGACCGGCCTCTCTACCGTGCTGGCCAGACGGTCTATTTCCGGGGCGTCGCCCGCGCCGAGAAGGACGTGCGCTACAGCCTGCCCGGGCATGACAAGGTGCAGGTGCGCATCCACGACGCCGCCGGAGATGAGATCTACAACGAGCGGCTGCCGCTCGACGAGTTCGGCACCTTCCACGGCGAACTGGCGCTCGACGAGGGGGCCAGCCTGGGCCAGTACTCCATCGGGATTGAGATCGGTGACGAGTACTTCGGGGCCGATTTCCAGGTCGCTGCCTACCGCCCGCCGGAGTTCGAGGTCATCGTCACCCCGGAGGAGGCGGAACTGGCCGCCCCTTCCCTCCTCGTAGGGGGGACTGAGGGGGGTACGCAGGCCGATGTCGAGGTGCGCTACTTCTTCGGCGGCCCTGTCGCCGACGTGCCGGTCGAGTGGCACGTCCTCTCCGCCCCCTACCGCTTCGAGCCGGCCCAGTTCGGCCGCTACGACTTCGGCGATGAGGACGACCCCTGGATCTGTCGCTGGTGCTGGTGGTGGGAGCCTCCCGCGCCCAATGTCGTCCTCAACGGCGCAGGCTATACCGGCGCCGAAGGTCATCTGACCATCGCGCTGCCCACGGAGGTAATGACCGGCGGGCAACGGCTGACCGTCGAGGCGACCGTCTACGGCAAAGACGGGCAGGCCATCTCCGGCCGCAGCGACATCATCGTCCATCGAGGCGAGTTCTACGTCGGCCTGGCCCCGCAGCAGTACGTCGGCAAGGCCGGGGAAGAACTGGCGGTGGACGTCATCACCGTGGATTGGGTCGGCGAGCGGCTACCGGGCCAAAGCCTCGACGTCGAAGTCTACCGCCGCGAGTGGGTCAATACCTTCGTCGAGGATGAACTGGGCGGCGGTACCTGGGAGTGGGAGACGGTGGACCGGCTAGCCTACACCGGCACACTGACCACCGATAGCAACGCTGAGGGGGTGGTTACATTCATGCCGGAGGAGGGCGGCTCCTATCGCGTCGTCGTCAGCGGGCGCACCCCCCCCTTCCCCCCCCTACAGGGGGGGGTGCGCAGCTCGACCTGGGTCTGGGTCAGCGGCCGGGAGTACGTCTCGTGGCGGCGAGAGAACAACGACCGCATCACGCTCATCAGCGACAAGGCCACCTACGTCCCCGGCGAGACGGCCGAGATCCTCATTCCCAGCCCCTTCGCGGGCGAGCAGTGGGCCTGGGTCACCGTCGAGCGGGGTGGGGTGCTCCAGCAGGAGGTGCTGCGGCTGGGGAGCAATTCCACCGTCTACCGGCTGCCCATCACCGCCGACTATGCGCCCAATGTCTATGTTTCCGCCGTTATCGTCAAAGGGGCAACCCCTCTCCCGGCCCCTCCCCGAAGCGGGGAGGGGAGTGCGGAGCCGGTGGCGACGCACAAGGTGGGCTATGTGATGCTGACGGTCGAGCCGGTGGAGCAGGAACTCAACGTCACGCTGATCCCCAGCGTCGAGCAGGCGGAGCCGGGTGATACCGTCTCCTTCGACGTGCGTGCAACCGACGCGGGCGGTGAGCCGGTGCAGGCTGCTTTCTCTTTGGATTTGGTGGACAAGGCGGTGCTGAGCCTGAAGCCTCGCGCACCGGGTGCCATCCTGGAGGCGTTCTACGGGCGGTGTGGGCTAGGCATCTCGACCGCCAGCGGGCTGATCATCTCGGTCAACCGGCTGCTGGAGGAGCAGATGGAGGAGACCGGCGAACTCTTCGCTGCGAATGTCCGAGATATGGGAATGGGCGGCGGCGAGGGAGACGAGATGGAGGTGCCGATGCCCGCGATGGTGGCCCCTGAAGAAGGGATGCGCAAAGGGGCGGAGGGTCTACCGCCCGGCGTCGAACTGCGCGAGGAGTTTGCCGACACCGCCTTCTGGGACGCGGCTATCATCACCGACCGTACTGGCCGCGCTAGCGTGACTATCAGACTACCAGACAATCTGACTACCTGGGTCTTCCGGGGCGTGGGCGTGACTGCTGGTACGAAGGTAGGCGAGGCGACGGTAGACCTGTTGGTCACCAAGCCGCTCCTGGTGCGGCCTGTGACGCCGCGCTTCTTCGTCGTCGGCGACCGGGCGCAACTGGCGGCGCTGGTCAGCAACAACACGGGGGAAGATTTAGATGTGATCGTCACCCTCCATGCTACGGGACTCACGTTATGCGAATCGGCGAATCAGCGAATCGGCGAATCAGCGAATCCCGAATCTACGATCTCCGTTCCCGCTGGTAGCGAGGCTAGAGTTACCTGGTGGGTCGAGGTCGAGGATGTGCCCAACGTGGACCTGGCGTTCAGCGCCGTATCCGGCGAATACTCCGACGCCGCCCGCCCGCGCCTGACCACCGGCCCCGAAGGCACGCTGTTGGTCCACCGCTACACCGCGCCGGAGATCGTCGGCACCGGCGGGCAACTGGTGGGCGAGGACAGCCGCACCGAGGTGGTGGCGCTGCCGCCGAAGTACGACGACCGCCGGGGTGAACTCTCTATCCGGCTTGACCCCTCGCTGGCGGCTGGCATGGCCAACGGGCTGGAGTACCTGGAGTACTTCCCCTACGAGTGCACCGAGCAGACGGTCAGCCGCTTCCTGCCCAACGTGCTCACCTACTGCGCCCTGCGTGACCTGGGCCTCTCTGACCCCGAACTGGAGGCCCGGCTGCCCGGCCTGGTCGCGGAGGGACTGAGCAAACTTACCCTGCAACAACACGCCGACGGCGGCTGGGGCTGGTGGCCCGAGGGCCAGAGCAACCCTCACCTGACCGCCTATGTCGTCTTCGCGCTGGTCAAGGCCCGCGAGGCGGGCTTCGAGGTGCGGGAGGATGTCATCCAGCGTGGCCTGGGCTATCTGGAGGGCACGCTGGTGGCGGCCCGCGAACTCCGCTCCTACCGCGAGGCCAACCGGCAGGCGTTCGTGCTCTACGTGATGGCCGAGGCTGGCCAGACCGGACGCGCCAGCGAGTACACCGGCGACCTGTACCGCCGCCGCGACAAACTCAGCCACTACGGGCGGGCCTTCCTGGCACTGACGCTAGGTCTGATTGACGGCCTCCCCCCTGCGGGGGGGACCGAGGGGGGTGACCGCCGCATCGCGACGTTTCTCTCCGACATCCAGAACGCGACCGTCCTCAGCGCCACCGGCGCCCACTGGGAGGAGGAAAACTATGATTGGTGGGCGATGAACACCGATACCCGCTCCACCGCCGTCATCCTGGACGCGCTGGCCCGGCTCGACCCGGACAACGCGCTCATCCCGCAGGTGGTGCGCTGGCTGATGGTCGCCCGCCAGGATGGCGTCTGGGAGACGACACAGGAGACCGCCTGGGCGCTCATCGCCCTCACCGACTGGATGGTCGTCACCGGGGAACTGCGGGGCGAGTACGACTACAGCGTGTGGCTCAACGACGATCCCCTGGCCGGAGGCTCCGTGACCCCGGGCACCGTTGATGAGCCGGTGCAACTGCGGGTGGACGTGGCGGAGTTGCTCGCCGGCGTGGGCAACCGGCTGACGGTGGGACGCGGGCCTGGCGAGGGCCGGCTCTACTACACCGCCCACCTCAAAGTCTACCTGCCGGTGGAGGAGATCGAACCGCTGAACCGGGGCATCATCGTGTCGCGCCAGTACTGTCGTGCAATGAACAATGAACCAATGAATAATGAACCAATGAACAATGAACCAATGAACAATGAACCAATGAACAATGAACAGTGGGGACGCTGCGAGGAGGTGGATGAGGTAGAGGTTGGGGACATTGTTCAGGTGCGGCTGACGATTATCGCGCCGCACGACCTGTACTACGTCGTCGTCGAGGACCCGCTGCCGGCTGGGGCCGAAGCGATTGACGTGAGCCTGGAGACGACGAGCGAACTTGCACAGGAGCCGGGGCTGTACCGCGAGGCGGAGGACGAGGACCGGTACTGGTTCTACCACTGGTGGTGGAGGTGGTACAGCCGCAGCGAGATGCGGGACGACAAGGTGGTGCTCTTCGCCGAAACCCTGCCCGCCGGTACATACGAGTACGTCTACTCCTTCCGCGCCACGCTGCCCGGGGAGTACCAGGTCATCCCCACCACCGCCCACGAGTTCTACTTCCCGGAGGTGTTCGGGCGGGCGGATGGGAGGCTGTTCACGATTGAGGAAGGGGATCTTCCTGGACAATTTGCGCCGCTACCAGGCCTGTGAGCCGTTGCATAACGTGGTGGACAAGAAACTTGGGTATTGATTGGAGAGGTGAACGGATGCAATATCGTAGATTTGGGACACTCGATTGGAAAGTTTCAGCGTTAGGGTTCGGTTGCATGCGGCTCCCGAACACGGGGGAGCACGAAAACATCAACGAGCCAGAGGCGACCCGGATGCTGCGCTACGCCATAGATCACGGTGTGAATTACCTGGATACGGCGTACCCGTATCACGGCGGGAACAGCGAATTGTTTGTCGGGCGGGTGCTCAAGGACGGGTATCGGGAGAAGGTCAGGCTGGCGACGAAGTTGCCGTCTTGGCTTATCAAAGCGCCTGAGGATTTCGATCGCTATCTCAACGAGCAGCGCGAAAAGTTACAGACCGATCATGTTGACTTTTATCTCCTGCACGCGCTGGGGAAGGATACCTGGCACAGCCTGCGCGATCTCGGCGTGCTCAAATGGGCCGAGGGCGCAATCGCCGACGGGCGCATCGGGCATCTGGGCTTCTCGTTTCACGACGAGTACGCGGTCTTTCAAGAGATCGTTGACGCGTATGACTGGACGTTCTGCCAGATCCAGTACAATTACATGGACACAGAAAACCAGGCTGGCACCCGGGGGCTAAAGTATGCGGTGTCAAAGGGGCTGGCAGTTGTGATCATGGAGCCTTTGCTAGGCGGAAAACTTGTGGATCCGCCGGACCCGATTCAGAAGTACTGGGATACCGCCGCAAAAAAGCGTACATCCGCCGGGTGGGCGTTGCAGTGGCTCTGGAATCAACCTGAGGTGTCGGTCGTACTCAGCGGTATGAGCACGATGGAACAGGTCGAGCAAAACGTCGCCAGCGCCGATGTGTCGGCCATCAATGTGCTGGCGTCGGAGGAACTGGCGCTCATCGCGCGGGTGCGCGAGATGTACCAGAAGATTTGTCCTATCCCTTGCACAAAATGCGGCTACTGTATGCCCTGTCCGAACGGCGTCAACATCCCGCGTAACTTTGAGGTCTACAATCAGGGCGTGATGTACGAAAAACCAGATCACGCACGCGAGGCGTACACCTGGATATCTGAAGATGAGCGGGCCAGCGCGTGCATCCAGTGTCGTGAGTGTGAGGAAAAGTGCCCCCAGAGCATACCGATCAGTGAGTGGATGCCGCGCGTCCACGAAGTGCTCGGCGAGGGGCAACCGTACCTATGCTCATTGCCTTGACAGCAAGCCGATCTGTGCGGGCATCCTCATCCCGCAGCGGCTAAGGGAAGACGTCGAACTGTTCACGGGCCTCGAAAAAGTCTGAAAAACTCGTCCCAACCCCTTGACATCTAAAACGTTTTAGGGTATAATATTGACAGTTCTAAAACGTTTTAGGCCGCGCTTTCCCCCGTACAGGAGCCCGCCTTATGCCCGTGACATTGCAGGATATTGCCGACCGGCTGGATGTCTCGGTTGCTACCGTCTCGCGAGCCCTGGCAGGTTACCCCGGCGTCGCCCCCGCCACCCGCCAGCGGGTCTTGCAGGCAGCGCAGGAGATGGGCTACCATCCCAACGTCACCGCCCGCCGGCTGCAGAAGCAGCGCACCGACACCATCGGTTTTATTATCCCCACCTTCGGTCCTCGCTTCTCGGACCCTTACTTCAGCGAACTCCTTGCCGGCATCGGCAACGCTGCCGCCGAGCAAGACTACGACGTCCTCGTCTCCACCTGCTCCCCGGATACGCCCGATGAGACGCAGGCTTACGAACGCTTCGTCCAGGGACGCCGCGTGGATGGTACACTGGTGGTGCGCACCCGCAAGCACGACGTGCGCATCGCCTACCTGCTGGAGCAGCAGTTCCCCTTCGTCGCCTTTGGCCGCTCCCACGTGGAAGGAGACTTCTGCTACCTCGACGTGGACGGCGCTGCTGGCATCCGTGAGGCCACACACCATCTGATCAACCTGGGTCACCGCCACATTGCCATTATCCTTCCGCCGGAAAACATGATGTTCACCCACTACCGCCGGCTGGGATTTGAGGAGGCTATGACGGAGGTGGGCCTGCCCATCGAGGAATCGCTGGTGGAGCACGGGGAACTGACGGAGCGCAATGGCTACGAGATCGGGCGGGCCTTCCTGACACGGGGCGATCCTCCCAGCGCCATCATCGCTTGCAACGATCTGATGGCGTTGGGAGTCATCAGTACCGCCCAGGGGCTGGGGTTGACGGTCGGGCGTGACGTGGCTGTGGTCGGTTTCGACGACGTCTCCCTGGCTGCTCACTCCCATCCGCCGTTGACCACCATACGGCAGCCCATCTACGAGATTGGGCGGCGTATCTGCGATATGTTGCTACGCCTTCTCAAAGGCGAAGAGTTGGAAGAGCGCCACGTGATTCTGGAGCCGCAATTGGTCGTGCGAGAATCGTGTGGCGCGAAGGTTCAATGAGTTTGGGAAGGAGGTGATGAATATACACTGGATGGAACTGCAAACACTTCTATCGGTTTCTGTTAAACCCACTATTTACTAACAAAGGAGGAGTTTCGAAATGAGGAAGTACACATACTTGCTGATGGCCGGCGCTATCCTGGTTAGCCTGCTGGCGGCATGCGCAAAGCCTACGGAGGCGCCCACGGAGGCTCCACAGCCAACGACACCGCCACCTACTGAGGAACCGGCTGCACCGGCTGGCGATGGCGTGGTCGAGTTCTGGACCTCGGAGACTCAGGAAGATCGCATGGCAGTCCAGGAAGCACTGGCGGCAGAGTTCATGGCCGCCAACCCCGATATCGAGGTACAGGTCGTCGCCGTGGACGAGAACGACATCCCGGAGAAGGTTGCTGCGGCTAAGGCCGCCGGCACCCTGCCCGACGTGATGCACCTCAGCATCGACTACGTCGTCGGTTACGCCACCGAAGGGCTGCTGGACGAAGTAGCCAACTCCGAGGTCATCCAGGAATTGGGCGAGGATGGTTTCTTCGCCGGCACGCTAGAGTTCGGTAAGTCACCCACTGGCGCGGCCAAGTACGCCGCCGTGCCCATAGACTCCTGGGTGCAGGGCATCTGGTACCGCAAGGATCTCTTCGATGAAGCCGGGCTGAACCCGCCCCAGACCTGGGACGACATCATGGCCGCTGCCAAGCACTTTAACAAGCCCGCCGAAGGGTTCTACGGCATCATCCTGAGCACCTTCCCCAACGAGGTCTTTACCCAGCAGGTGTTCGAGGAGTTCGCCCTGGCCAACGGCGCGCGGCCGTTCGACGCGGATGGCAACATCGTCCTGGACAGCGATCGCTTCGCCGAGGCGATGGACTACTACGCCGAACTCAGCCAGTACGGGCCTCCGGGCAAGACGACGTGGCGCGACTGCCGCCAGTACTACATCGCTGGGCAGGCCGCGATGATGTTCTACTCCACCTACATCATGGATGACCTGGCTGGCCTGGTAGCCGACCTCCAGGTGGAGGTGGAGGACCTGACCAGGAAGACCGGCATGGAGTCCCTGATGATCGGGGCTCACGGTGACGAGGCCTCCTACGGCCAGGTCAACTATGTGGCCGTTACCAAAGGCGGCGACACCGATGCTTCTAAAGAATGGATCAAGTTCCTGCTGTCCGACGAGAACTACATCAAGTGGGTGTTCATGACGCCGGCCGGCAAGACGCCGGTGCGCAAGAGCGCCGTCGAGGAGTGGTCACAGGCCGAGTTGTTCGGTTACTACGACCCCGCCATCGCCGAGACCATCGCCGGTGGTCTGGACGCGGTCAAGCGTTGGGGCTACCAGGGAGGCAAGTCCTTCCCGCTGCTGTCCGACATCTACGGCTCGCTGATCGTGCCGCAGGCTGTGGTCAGCGTCATCGAGGGTACTATGACCTCGGCCGAAGCCGCTGCCTGGGCTCAAGGGCAACTCGAATCTCTGGCGGCCGCAAAGCCTGTGGTACCACTGCCCGAGATGGAGGGGGCCATCGAGTTCTGGACCTCGGAGACTCAGGAAGATCGCATAGCCGTCCAGGAGGAACTGGCGGCGGAGTTCATGGCCGCCAATCCCGGCACCGAGGTACAGGTCATCGCCGTGGACGAGAACGACATCCCGGAGAAGATCGCTGCGGCCAAGGCCGCCGGCACCCTGCCCGATGTGATGCACCTCAGTATCGACTACGTCGTCGGCTACGCCACCGAAGGGCTGCTGGACGAAGCGGCCAACACTGCGGTCATCCAGGAACTGGGCGAGGACGGTTTCTTCGCCGGCACGCTGGAGTTCGCCAAGTCGCCCACCGGCGCCGCCAAGTACGCGGCCGTGCCCATCGACTCCTGGGTGCAGGGCATCTGGTACCGCAAGGACCTCTTCGAGGAGGCCGGCCTGAACCCGCCCCAGACCTGGGACGACATCATGGCCGCCGCCAAGCACTTCAACAAGCCCGCCGAAGGGTTCTACGGCATCGTCCTGGGCACCTTCCCCAACGAGGTTTTCACCCAGCAGGTGTTCGAGGAGTTCGCCCTGGCCAACGGCGCGCGGCCGTTCGACGTGGACGGCAACGTTGTCCTGGGTAGCGATCGCTTCGCGGAGGCGATGGACTACTACGCCGAACTGAGCCAGTACGGGCCTCCGGGCAAGACGACGTGGCGCGACTGCCGCCAGTACTTCATCGCCGGGCAGTGCGCGATGATGTTCTACTCCACTTACATCATGGATGACCTGGCTGGCCTGGTGGAAGATGTCCAGGTGGAGGTGGAGGACCTGACCGGGAAGACCGGCATGGAGTCCCTGATGATCGGGGCTCACGGTGATGAGGCTTCCTACGGCCAGGTCAACTACGTGGCCGTCACCAAGGGCGCCAACACCGAGGTAGCCAAGGCCTGGATCGAGTTCTTGCTGTCTGACGAGAACTACATCAAGTGGGTGTTCATGACGCCGGCTGGCAAGACGCCGGTGCGCAAGAGCGCTGTCGAGGAGTGGTCACAGGCCGAGTTGTTCGGTTACTACGACCCCGCCATCGCCGAGACCATTGCCGGTGGTCTGGACGCGGTCAAGCGTTGGGGTTACCAGGAAGGCAAGTCCTTCCCGCTTCTGTCCGACATCTACGGCTCGCTGATCGTGCCGCAGGCTGTGGTCAGCGTCATTGAGGGTAGCATGACCTCGACCGAAGCCGCTGCCTGGGCTCAATCGCAACTCGAAGATCTGGCAGGGCAGTAAGGTAGTATATATGATCGGGGTGTGCACCCGTCAGGGTGCACACCCCTATCAGAACCCTGGCGAAGGCTTCGCCGTGCTCAATGCGCAACCTTCGCCAGGGTGGGGGAGGGGGAACAATGGCTGTTTTAGGGCAAACCAAGCAGGCCAGAGATGCCAGGCTGGCTTACCTGCTGATTTTACCCACCGTGCTCATCATCGGCGGACTCGTGTTTTACCCTGTGATCTACAACGTCTGGCTCTCTTTCCATCAGGTGACAACCGGCAACCTGGGTGAGACAGCGCCTTTCGTGGGCCTGGGCAACTATCGTTACGTGATAAAAGACATAGAGCGGTTCCTTCCGGCCCTGCGCACGACTTTCGTCTATTCCATCACTGGTATGCTTCTCTCACTGGGCGTGGGACTGATCGCCTCGCTGCTCTTGAACGCAAAGTTCCGAGCACGCGGGGTTGCGCGGGGTATTATGCTTTTTCCTTACGCGGCCCCTACCATTGCTATGGCCCAGATTTTCAAATGGATCGTGCAACCCAACGGCCTGGTGAACTGGCTTTTGATGCAGGCCAACATCATCCCGGAGCCCAGAGCCTGGCTGACGGAAAGGGGGTTGGCCCTCCCCGCCGTGCTCCTGTTCCAGACCTGGAAGTATTTCCCTTTCTGCATGCTGATGATCCTGGCCCGGCTACAGGCTGTTGATCAAACGTTGTATGAGGCGGCCGAAGTGGATGGGGCCAATGCCTGGCAGCGTTTCCTGCACATTACCCTACCAGAACTGCGGTACGTGTTGCTCACTGTCGGTCTTTTGCGGCTCATCTGGAACTTCAACAAGTTCGACGACATCTGGCTGCTCACCGGAGGGTCCTCTGGGACGATGGTACTGCCCGTGCTTACGTACCAATACAGTTTTGGGCTCAACAACTTTGGCTGGGGGGCAGCCAACGCGATGATCCTGGCCCTGCTCTTGACGGTCTTTCTGTACTTCTACATGAAGGAGGTGGTCGAATGAGCGACGTCGCACAGGCTCAACCGTTGAAGAGAAGACGTCCCTTTCCGTGGGGCCGCGTCCTTTTGTACTTCATGCTGGCTATCTTCATGATCTCCGTGTTGGTACCGTTCTACTGGATGCTCCGCACCTCGCTGATGACCTTTGGGGAAATCGTCGCCTACCCGCCGCGATTGGTGCCCAAAGACTGGTTCAACCTCTCCGCCTACCAGAAACTCTTCGAGCAGATGCAGTTCATTTGGGGCATCAGGAACAGTCTCATCATCTCCACAATCGTGGTTGTGCTCACCGTGACTTTTTCTACGCTGGGGTCCTACGCCGTCGCGCGCATGCGATTCCCGGGCAAAGCCTGGTTCATGCGGGGTGTCATCGTGGTCTACATGTTTCCGGCTGTCATGTTGATGATCCCCATGTTTGTGATCATGTCGCGCGTCAG
This sequence comes from Anaerolineae bacterium, assembly GCA_034430655.1. Taxonomy (GTDB): domain Bacteria; phylum Chloroflexota; class Anaerolineae; order B4-G1; family B4-G1; genus JAUWNP01. The sequence goes on along the minus strand of DAOUEC010000239.1, from coordinate 24,559 downwards.
AATGACCGGGACCGGCGGCACCCGCGACGTCGTGGGGCTGATCCTCGTCTATCTGACCCAGACGATGCCGGTAGCGATCTACATGCTCTCCAGTTACTTCAAGACTGTGCCCGAGGAGATCGAGGAAGCCGGCATCATTGACGGCTGCACCCGCTGGTCGGTGATCTACCGTATCACGATTCCCCTATCTGTGCCGGCCATTGCATCGGTGGCCCTGTACACCTTCATGATCGCCTGGAACGAATACATGTTCGCCTTCATCCTGCTCAAGGCAAAAGAGACACTGACATTGCCCATCGCCTTCTATCGCATCTTCGGCCAGTTCAACACGGCCTGGGATATGGTGATGGCCGCGGCCATAGTGATCTCGGTGCCCGTCATCATCGCCTTCCTCGCCTCCGAGAAATCATTTGCCCAGGGGTTGACCGCTGGCGGTGTGAAAGGATAACAGCAGCCGGCTGGCGATCCACGAGGCCTGGTCGCTGAAGGGCCTATGGACATAGGAAGAGCCTGCTGTTGTCCGGCAACAGCAGGCTCTTGCATAGTACTACGACGAGACTTTGAGACAAACGTCATTCCGAGCGGAACGGAGCGTAGCGGAGTGGAGTCGAGGAATCTCTCCACATTCAGCAGCAAGAGATTCCTCGACTCCCTTCGGTCGCTCGGAATGACGGAACGGCGAAGTCTCGTTGTAGTAATAGGGACGTTCCATGAAACTGCAACGGTACGAGGGAAATCCCATTCTGGAGCCCAGGGGAGATGGCTGGGAATCCATTGAGGTCTATAACCCGGCCGCCGTTTGCATTGACGGCGAAATCCACCTGCTCTACCGTGCCGTAGGAGAGTACACCGGCTACGTCTCCAGGCTTGGGCACGCCATCTTCGATGAAAACCTCGACCTGGTGGAGCGTTGTGACGGGCCTTGCTTTCTGCCCGACCTGGAACTGTGGGAGATGTCGGTCGAGGATGCCAGGCTCACGCCGCTTGAGGGCCGGCTCTTCATGACCTATGTCATCACACCCACGCCGTGCCCTCCATCCGCCGTCCGCAGGCGTATCGGTATGCTCCCGGTGCCCCAGGCGCGCACCCGCATCGCTCTCGCTGAGGTCACCTGCGAGTCTGGTCGCTTGGATTTTCAGAGGTTGGGTGTCATCACGCCCTACACTGCCAACGAACGGGACACGGTTCTCTTTCCAGAGAGGATCGGTGGCCAGTACGCAGCGCTCCACAGGCCAAGCAACTGGATCGGCCCTGGCTACCCCACCGATATCCCCGGCATCTGGTTTGCCTATCTCGACGACCTGCCCGGTGGGATGTACGGGCACAGACTCGTGATGAAGCCGGAACAGGGCTGGGAGTCCACGAAGATGGGGGCCGGGCCACCGCCGGTGAAGATGGACAAGGGCTGGCTCCTGATCTACCACGGACGTGATGAGAACCTGGCATACAGGGCCGGCGCTGCGCTCCTGGACCTGGAGGAGCCCTGGAAAGTCATCGCCCGCTCGCCTGAGCCGATCCTGGAGCCGGAGGAGGAGTACGAAAAGGTTGGTGATGTTCCGAACGTCGTGTTCCCGGAAGGGGCTGTCACCATTGGCGATGAACTCCTCGTCTTCTACGGTGGGGCGGACCAGGTTTGCTGCGTCGCCAGCGTGCACCTGGATGAGTTTGTTGACTATCTGCTGGGGACGCCTTGAGAGAGAAAGTACGCCACCGCCATCGCCGCCTGCCCCCGGGCCGACCTGGTCGGCATCGCCGGGCTGGGGGGCAACGCTGACATGGCGGCGGAGGAAGCGAAGTGGTATAATGTCCCCTGTTATGCCGACCAATCCGAGTTCTTAACCATCGGAGAGCACAATGCAACCCATTCCCCATCCATCGAACTCCGCCTTGTCTGAGCAAGTAGAGCAGCGCCTGCTCGATCACCTGACCTTTCTGTACGGTGCGGAGCGAGCGCCAGTCCTGCTGGAGAGGCTGCACACCATCCTGACGCAGTTCCGGCAGCGGAACCCGCGACTCGCCGCGCAGGAGCCCCTGGCTCCCCAGGAGCGCCTGACGGAGCGCGACGCCATCCTCATCACCTACGGCGACCAGGTGACTGAGCCGGACAAACCCCCGCTCCAGACCCTGGCCGAGGTACTGGAGAAGCACATCCGGGGTGTCATCACTGGTGTCCACGTGCTGCCCTTCTTCCCCTACTCCTCCGACGACGGTTTCTCTATCGTTGACTACACCGCCGTCAACCCCGGCTTCGGCACCTGGGCAGACATCGAACAGTTGGGCCGCAACTTCCGCCTCATGTTCGACGCCGTCATCAACCACATCTCGGCGCACAGCCGCTGGTTTCAGGAGTTTCTAAGAGGCAACCCTGAGTTCGCTGACTACTTCATCGTCGTCGAGGAGGGGATTGATCTCTCGCAGGTCGTGCGCCCCAGGGCGCTGCCGATCCTGACCCGCGTGCAGACGGCCTCCGGCGGGCAACCCCCCCCCCGTGGGGGGGACCGAGGGGGATCGCGGTTGGTCTGGACCACTTTCAGCACCGACCAGATTGACCTCAACTACGACAACCCTGAGGTGCTACTGAAGATCATCGAGTTGCTCCTGCTGTACGTGGAGAAAGGGGCCGAGATCATCCGCCTGGACGCCATCGCCTACCTCTGGAAGAAGGTCGGCACTACCTGCATCCACCTGGAGGAGGCGCACCGGGTGGTGAAGCTCTTCCGCGCCATCTTCGACGCGGTCGCGCCCCACGTGATCATCATCACCGAGACCAACGTGCCGCACGAGGAGAACGTCTCATACTTCGGCGACGGTGCGGACGAGGCCCAGATGGTCTACCAGTTCTCGCTCCCGCCGTTGGTCTTGCAGGCCTTCCACTCAGGCAGCGCACGGCACCTTTCCGAATGGGCGGCCACGCTGGAGACGCCCTCGGACACGGCCACCTTCTTCAACTTCCTCGCCTCCCACGATGGGATGGGGGTGCGGCCCGTTGAAGGTATCCTCAGCCCCTCGGAGGTCCAGAGCCTGGTCGAGCGCACCCTGGCCCACGGCGGCTACGTCTCCTACAAGGCCGAGGCTGATGGCGGCCAGACTGTCTACGAACTGAACATCTCCTATTTCGACGCCCTCTCCGATCCCCGGGGTGCCGAGCCACTGGACCTGCAGGCCCGCCGCTTCCTGGCTTCCCAGGCCATCATGCTCAGCTTGGCCGGGGTGCCGGGCATCTACGTCCACAGCCTGTTCGGCTCCCGCAGTTATCCTGCCGGGGTGGAGCGGAGCGGGCGGTATCGCTCCATCAACCGGGAGAAGTTCCGGCGCGGCGAACTGGAGGGGGAGTTGGCGGACCCCTCCACGCTGCGCCACAAGGCGTTCTACCCCTACCTGCACCTCATTCGCGCCCGTGCTGCACACCCGGCCTTTCACCCCAACGGAGCACAGGAAGTGCTTCTTGGCAACGAAGCGATGTTCACGCTGGTGCGCACCTCCCCCGACGGCGACGAGAGGGTGCTCTGCGTCCATAATGTGTCCGGCGCCGCGCAGCCCTTCCAGGCCGACCTGAAAGCGTTGTCCATCCAGCACACCGGTGCTCTGTGGGACGTCATCTCAGGGGCAGCCTACCCGGTGGGTGATGACGGCGATCTAGCGCTCACCGTCGGCCCTTATCAGGTCTTGTGGCTCAAGTCGAGGGGCTGATTTACCCGTGTGGATGTTCGGGTGGGGGTGGGGCCGGTCTGAAGGTATCGCCAGGTTGTCGAGCGTAACGGGCTTTTTGAATAGAGGAGAAAAATGCCAGACGTTGTCATCATAATCCCAACCTATTGGACCTGGGGCAGTGAGCGGCCCGATGGGCCGGTTGAGACTATCTATGACCATCCCACCCCGGTGGACGGCGAGAGCACGCTGCCGCGGTTACTGGAGAGCCTGACAGCGCTCGAAGGCCCGGAGTTCAGCGTGCTTATCCTCACCGCCGCGACGCATCCCGAACTGGAGAAGGCCGCCGCCGCGCGGGTTACCGGTCTCATTGCCCCTTTCCGTGCCCAGTACGGGCGCGGTTACCGCGCCCCTACCGTCCAGGCGACCGAGGCTGACGCTGTCTTCATTCGCCAGCGCCACCCCGGCCTGGCTGACCACGTCCAGATGCGCGGCTACGCGGGCGTGCGTAACCTGCAACTGCTGCTTCCTCACGCTCTGGGGGCCGGGGTCGTCGTCGCCCTGGACGACGACGAGGTCGTCGCACCTGACTATCTGCAGACCGCGCTCCATTTTGTGGAGTGTGAGCATAGGGGCGAGCGAGTGCTGGGCCTGACCGGCTTCTACCTTGACGCCGACGGCGACGTGATGCTGCCGGAGCGTCCGCGCACAGGCAATATCTTCCTGGACAAGAGTGCCATCATGAACGAGGGCACGCGGGCGTTACGGGACGCTCCGGGCCGGTTGGTTCCGACGCCAGTAACGTTCGGTGGGAATATGGTCTTCCATCGTGACTTGTTCACCCGCGTGGGCTTCGACCCTGGCATCACCCGCGGCGAGGACATTGATTACCTGATCAACTCTCGGCTGGCGGGTCACCTCTTCTGGCTGGACAAGGAACTGCTTATCACCCACCTGCCGCCGGAGTCCTACGGCGCTTCCCCCTGCGCCAAATTGATGCAGGACGTCTACCGCTTCATCTACGAGCGGGAGAAACTGCGGCTGGCGGGCATCTATCCGGCACAGTTCGACCCGTATCCCGGTCGCTTCCTGCGCGACGATGTCGAGGAGCGAGCACTGGCGGCGCTGCAGGCCCAGGCCACGCCGGAGGCGACCGCGCGCTTCGGCTCACCCCGGCAAGTCGTTGCCGCCGCTGAGCGTCACGCACGCGAGGCCGCACCCCGCTACTTCGAGTTCGCCAGCCGGTGGCCTCACCTTATGGAAGCCGTTGGGCAGGATGCAGAGTTGCACGAACATCTACTTGCACGCTTCGAGCGATCGGTATAAGACGCGCCCCGAATCCCCGCTCACGATCCACTTGTGACAACCCTCGCGTTGGGCAATCAGGAGCAGTAGTACTATTGTCCTATTGCGCCAACCTGTCGAGTGGTGGTACTATAATGTCAGGAACCTTAGAAACAAGTTGGGATACCGGGATAATTTTGTTATAATATGGTTAGAAAGTCGGGAGGAGTATCGTTTCAGTGTCAATAGTCTTAGAAAATGGTTAGAACACTGGGATAGGGTCGTGAGAGAAGGAGATTGAATATGAAGAACCAGGCCAAGGTCTGCAGAGTAATTACTCTCCTGGTCCTATGCGCACTGTTAGTGGTGACGCTGGTCGGCGCGACACCTGCCACGTCGCCCTCGGTGCGCGTCATCGTGCAGGGTGCCAGCGTCGGTGACGCGGCAGCGGCCGTGCGCGCCAACGGCGGTTGTGTCACGGCCGAGATCGGCATCATCAACGCGATAGTGGCCGAAGTACCCCAGGGGTGTCTGGCTCGCCTGGCTGAGGCACCCGGTGTGGTCCGCGTGACACTGGATCGTCCGGTGCGGGTGTCGGGTGGCCGGCGCAGCCGGGACGATGTAGAGTTCACCAAGGCCGTCGGGGCCAAAGAGGTATGGGACACCGACAACCTGGGGGCGGGCGTCACCGTGGCTTTCCTCGACACAGGGATTGACCCCACCTTCGTCAGCCTACGCCAGCCGCCTCATGGCCGGGGCAACCGTATCCTGGCTTATTACGACGTGCTATCTGGGCAGTTGTACGGGCCGCGGCGTTTGCTCCGGTCGCCAAGGGACCCCAACGGCCACGGCACCCACGTCGCGGGCATCGTGGGCAACAGTGCCTACGAGCGACGGGATCACGAGTACCGGGGCATCGCACCCGCGGCTAATCTGGTGGCCGTGCGTGTGCTCGACGAAACAGGGGTGGGCACCTACGCCGACGTGATCCAGGGGATTCAGTGGGTTGTTGACAACAAGGACACGTACAACATCCGCGTGCTCAACATCTCGATGTACGCGACGGTGTTCGCGCCCTACTGGGCCGACCCGTTCAATCTGGCGACGATGGCAGCCTGGCAGGCCGGCATCGTGGTGGTCACCTGCGCGGGCAACGATGGTCCCGACCCGATGAGCATCGGTGTGCCGGGCAACACTCCCTACGTCATCACGGTGGGCGCGTTTACCGACAACTACACTTCCGAGGACTTCGGCGACGACTACATCACGCCCTTCTCTGCCACCGGCCCCACGCTGGATGCCTTCGTGAAGCCCGACGTGATCGCGCCGGGAGCGCACGTGATCTCGCTGATGCGGCGGAACACTTACCTGAGCGAGCAATACCCTGAGAACCGGGTTGACGGTCGCTACTTCCGCATGACGGGCACCTCTATGTCAACAGCCGTGGTCTCCGGCATCGCTGCTCTGATGCTCAGCGAGGACCCTGATCTGACGCCTGACCAGGTGAAGTACCGGATGACCATAACCGCACGTCCGCAGTTCAGCGAATACACCGGGGAGGCAGCCTACAGCATCTGGGAGCAGGGAGCGGGGCGCATCTGGGCACCCGACGCTGTCTCTACCGACATTGAGGGCGCGGCGAACGAGGGTATGGACCTGGCGGCCGATCTGGCTGGCGAGAGGCCCGAGGATCACTATCAGGGCTGGACCATCTATGATCCTGAGACTGAAGAGTTCCGGTTCCCCGGCGACGACGGTGACTGGGCCGGCGGATACAACAGGTGGGCTGGTGGCTACCACGATTGGGCTGGTGGCTACTCCGGTTGGGCCGGCGGCACGACCAACTGGTCCGGCGACTTTAACGACTGGATCAGCGGTTACACCGGTTGGGTCAATGGCTACAACCCGTGGGCTGGCGGTTACTCCGGTTGGGCTGGCGGTTACTCCGGTTGGGCCGGCGGCTACTCCGGTTGGGCCGGCGGCTACTCTGGATGGGCTGGTGGTTACTCCGGTTGGGCTGGCAGCACCGGCGACCCGGACTGGGCAGCGGCCTTCGCCAACCTGGAGAACGTGCCCTCGGAAACGTCGGCCGTGGGGGTCAACAACTGGGTGGGCGACGACTGACCCCGAAACCTGTGTGACACTGAGCGGGGGACCGTATACACCGGTCCCCCGCTATGCTGTAGAGAAACCAATCAGCTACAGCGTTACAACAAGACAGGGGTAGTTTAAGAACTCCTTCTTTGACGACATAGGCAGATGAATGGGACACGGATCGACACGGATTGTACGGATAAACACAGAAAAATCAGTGAAAATCCGTCTAATCCGTGACTATCCGTGTCCTATTTTGAGTTCCTAAATCGCCCCAAGACAGTCAGGGGGATGGTCCGATCGGGGCCTCAACCCGCGCCAATTGCTGCTTGACGCGCTGCAGATCGGCGGCGGCCCCCAATCTCTCGAAGATCCGCTGGGCCGCGAGGAGTTCTTCGTGGGCCCTCTCCGGTTGGCCTAGTCCCAGCGACAGCAAACTGCTCCAGTAGGCCGTCCGCCCGGCTTCTATCTGTGAACCGGTGGCCTGGAAGATGGCGGCGCTGTGCTCCAGGTGGCAGCGGGCGGCCGCCAGGTCGCCGCCTGCCTGCGCGATGCGCCCCATAAGCCGCTCGTATCGCCCCCACTCGAGCGATTCGCCCTCATTTGCGCCGGTCACCTTCCGCAGCAGGTCATAGCAGCGTTCAGCCCACTGCAGGGCGGCGTCGGCCTGGCTCTGTTCCAGGTGTAGCGTGCCTTGTAGTGCGTAGGCATCGCTCAGGTTAAGCATTGCGTAGTCGCCAGCCTCCGCATACAAGGGGATAGCGGAGTTCAGGTGCCGGGCGCTCTTAGCCCAGCGCCCTTGCAGCAGGTAGAGCCGGCCCAGGTTCATATGGGCCAGTGCTAGCTGCTGGGGCTGTGCAATGCGTTGAGCGACGGCAAAACTGCGGCGGAGGTTCTCCTCCGCTTTGGCCCACTCGCCGCGCTCGGTGTACAGCACCCCCAGGTTCGTGCAGGCCAGGGCCAGCCCTTCGACCTCGCCGATGCGTTCATGCAGTTCGACCGCACGCTCGCAGTCGGCCAACGCGCCGTCCCAGTCACCGATGATCCGCTTGAGGATCCCCAGGTTGTTCAGGGAACGCGCGTAGCCGACGAGGTCCCCCAGCCGTTCGCGGAGTTCCAGGGCACGTTCGACGCACTTGGCTGCCCGGTCCCACTCGCCGCGGTTGTAGTGCACAGCGCCCAACCGATTGAGGATGGACGACAGCACATCGTAGTGCTCAGTGGTGCTGACCAGGGCCAGCCCCTGCTTCAGCCACTCTTGCGCCACGGACAGGTCACCCCGGCGCAGGCTGAGCCAACCCAACTCTGAGTAAATTTGGGCCTGCAGCTCAGGGCGCGCTGCGCTGGCGTGGCTGAGTTGCTTCAGGCCTTCACGCGGCCAACGTTCAGCCTCCTCCAGATCGCCGCGCTTGTCCCACACCTGTCCCAACCTGAGCATAACCTGGGCGCGGGCTTCCGGGGCGGCTTCCTCCCACTCTTCCAGCGCGGCCTGGTAGCATGCGGTGGCTTCCTCATACTCGCCGACGTGCTGTTCAACCTCGCCCAGGCCGACGGCCGCTTGCCAACGTTCGGCCTGGTAGTTGCCCAGGTGTTGCGAGAGTTGCAACGCCTGGCTGTAGTATTCAATGGCCTCACGGTTGGCAAAGCGCTCGCGGGCGCGGTCGCCTGCCAGCAGCGCATAGCGCATGGCCTTGTCACGCACGTGGGCGCGGTGGTAGTGCAAGGCCAGCACTTCAGCCTGGTTACTCAGGTCGTCAGCGTGGAGGGTTTCGATACACTCGGCCACTGTGCGGTGCAGCCCGGGACGCTGGCTGCGCAGCAGGCTGCTGTAGATTGTCTCCTGGGTGAGGATGTGGCGGAAGGCGAAGGCTACACCAATCTGTTCGCCAGTCTGGGGTCGTTGCTCCAACAATCCCAGGTCCGTGAGCCGTTCCAGCGGCGGCAGCACGCTGGCGGTGCCGTGGAGCCGGCGCTCGACCTCTCCCAGCAAGGGGGCGGCGAACTGCAAGCCGATGACGGCGGCATTGCGGAGTACGTGTTGCAGTTCCTCTGGCAGACGGTCCACACGCGCCATCATCAGCCCGCGCAAAGAGGTGGGGATCTCCAGCGCCTGCAGCGCCATGGCCGAGGTCACTTGCCATTGGCCATCCCCCAGTGTCAGCACTTCCTTCTCGATCAACATGCGCACAAACTCTTCAACGTACAAGGGGTTGCCCTCGGCACGGGTCAGGATGGTATTGACGAGTGGCTCCGGCGTATCTTTCAGGTTGACCAGGTGGGCCAGTAGCGCCCGGCTGTGATCTGTCGAGAGGGGCTGCAATTCCAGGGAAAGGGATAGGGGCGCGGCCAGAGGTTCCTCCGTCGGGGGGACTGTAAGGTCCAGGGGCGCTTCCGGTTGGGGCCGTGTGATGACGCACAAGAGCACAGGGGCTTCGTGGATGAGGTTGACTAGCGACTGTAATAAGTCCTGCGAGAGATCATCGGCCCAGTGGAAGTCATCCAGAATCAGCATGACTGGCCGCCGGCGGGCCTCGCCTAACAGCCACTCGCGTAGCGCCACAGCCGTCAACTGTTTGATGCGCTCCGGTTGCAGGTAGCGCAAGGCGGCCTGTTCCTCCGGCGCAAGCATCAGCCCCAACATCTGCCGCAGGAAGGGGCGCAGCGTGGGTGACACCTGGTCGTCCCACGCGGTGTCAGGCGGGTAGGTGCGCTGGACATCTTGCAGCAATGAGCGAAAGATGCCGTAGCCCACACCCTGGGCGTAGGGCAGCCCACGCCCTTGCCAGATTGCCACCTGGTCGGGTGTGACGGTTGAGAGCCATTCGGCGACCAGCCGCGATTTGCCCATGCCAGCCTCGCCCTGGATCATCACCAGTCTGCCGTGCCGATCATCGAAGAAGGCAGACAACAAGGTGCGCAACTGTTCCAGTTCGGCGTCGCGCCCCAGGAGGATGGTTGTGATGCCTGCCACGCCCCGCGTCGGCAGCGGTTTGGAGCGGTCCCCTATCGTTTCGTAGACGGCTATAGGCTGCGCGACCCCTTTGACCCGGGTCGTGCCTATCGCCTGAAAGTTGAAGAGAGCGTGCGTCTGGTGGTAGACGCGGGAACTGACCAGGATGTGGTCAGGCCGGGCCAGCGACTCCAGGCGCGCTGCCAGGTTGACTGTCTCTCCAATGACAGTGTAGGCCGCCTGCTCCTGGGTGCCGATGATGCCTGCAACCGCTGGCCCACTGTGGATTCCGATGCGGACTTGCAGAGGGGCGCCCAGTTGGGCGCGGGCGATGGGTTCGAACTCAGTCGCGGCCCTTTGCATATCCAGTGCAGCACGGATGGCCAGTTCCGGGTCATTTTCGTGGGCGACAGGTGCGCCGAAGACCGCCATCAGGCCATCACCTGTAAACTTGTCCACGACGCCATCATAGCGGTGAACGCACTCGACCAGGCGGCTCAGCAGGTCGTGGATCAGGTCGAAGACCGACTCTGCGTCCAGCGAGGCTGCCAGGTGGGTGAAGTTCACCGCATCGGCGAAGAGGACCGCTACCTCACGACGCTCGCCGCGCAGCCGCTCTTGATCGTGCAAGATGCCCTCAGCAACGACAGAGGGGACGTAGCGACGCAGGCGGCGGACGGCTTCCTGGGCTACGGTCAGTTCGTGCCGAACGTCCGTCTCGCTCGTTGCAGGGGGCATGGTGCCACTGCTGGTGAGAGCCGCGCCGCAGATAGTGCAGTGGGATGCAGCATCAGGATTGAGCGACCCGCATTGAGGACAGCGCATTATAGTCCCGTTTTCCAAACTCGAAGAGTGCTGATATTTTAGCACACCCTACGCACAGCGCCAATTTGAGGGCAGGGGGGCACAGGGCTTGGGAGCCCAGTCTGCTTGGCCCCAAAATATTCGACCTGTGCAATTAAAACTTGGCCTTACGAATTGTGAGTCACTATGGTACCATGTCCGGCAAAACGTGCCGGAGGAAAGGGGATGGCTAACAACTACAAGGTCAAGGTGCAAGTTGAGATGGCAGCGTGCGGGGATGATGTGGACGATGCCCCCACTAAGTCAGGAGTCGGTGCGTTTGAGTACGTCATCTCAGCGGAGCAAGCACATAGCATTGACGCCTGTGAACAGAGATTGCTCCAGACGAACTACGCTGCCTTGCGGGATGCTTTCGTCCACCATCTCGAAGCCGTTTCCCAGCAGTATGTGCTGGAGGTTGCGGGATCCTTGGCCGAGTGTGAAGTGAAATCGTATCGAGTTGACGGCGAGATCGGTCGGATCACGTTAATGGCCAGGGAGTTGCGAATGTACTGCGCTTGGTGTTGGCATTTCTCTTGCGCAATCACCTGTTAACGTACAACCTGCATTTCTTCGTCGATGGACAGCGCACGCTCTATACAACCATTCTGTGTGCTTTTGCGTGGCTAAGTTCCTTCCAGATCGTTCTGGACTGGTACCACCTTGAGAAACGCTGCAAAGAGCAGTTGAGCATGGCACTGAAAGGCCGTGTGATTCGCAACGCCCTGCTGGACGAGTTGTTTCCCTTTCTCTGGCACGGATGTGTTGACAGGGCCATTGCTCTGTTGCAGTCTGTGGACTCGACCAAGATCAAGCATCAGAAAGCTCTCGCTGACCTAATCGGCTACCTGGAGCGCAACCGCCCCTATATCCCGTGTTACTCTGTCAGAAAGCGCTTGGGGTTGTGGAATTCGAGTAACCGGGGCGAAAAGGCGAATGACTTGGTAGTGTCTGATCGACAGAAGCACAATGGGATGAGCTGGTCGAAACCTGGCTCGGTTGCTCTTGCTGCCGTCACCGCCCTGGTCAGGAATCAAGAGTACAAGCGGTGGTTCCAGACTGGTACCTTGTCGTTCAGCTTCAGCCCCTCATGCTAATTGCACAGGTTGAAAAGTTTGTCAGTCAGCCAGGATTGATCCGTTAATGTCCTGAAATCCGCGTTCTACTACAACATCCACAAACTGAGCGCCATCACCGCCATGCCGACGACGACGCCGACGATGGACAGGTGCTCTTCGCCAAAGGAGCGCGAGACCGGCACCAGTTCGTCCAGCGAGATGATGACCATGATGCCCGCCACGGCCGCCAGGACCACGCCCAGCACTGTCTCGTTGAGGAACGGCATCAGAACCAGCGCCGCCAAACCTGCCCCAACCGGCTCGGCCACACCGGAAAGGAACGACCACAGGAAAGCCTTGCTCCGGCTGCCGGTGGCCGCGTAGATCGGCGCCGAGACGGCCAGCCCCTCCGGAATATTGTGCACGGCCACGGCAAAAGCGATGGCGATACCCAACTCACGGCTCTCCAGCGCACCGGCGAAGGAGGCCATGCCCTCGGGAAAATTGTGAATGCCAATCCCCAGGGCGACGAACAGCCCTGTGCGCATCAATCTCTCTTTGCGGGCCCCGTCCTGCGTCTTGTGATGCTCCGCCATGTACTCGTGCGGGATCAGCGCGTCAATCACAAAGATCATCAGCATGCCACCAAAGAAAGCCAGGTGGGCCGGCCCGATGCCGATGGCCTCGATTCCCCCTTGCAGCAACTCGACGAACGAGACCAGGATCATGGCCCCGGCTGAAAAGCCCAGCGTCAGCGTCATGAAGCGCGGGCCGGGCTGGCGGACAAAAAGCCCTAGCAGGCTGCCGATTGTCGTGGACAGTCTAGCCAGGGCCGAAAGCAATAGCGCGAAACCGATGTCAGATGTCATTGAAATCCTCCCTTACCGATTTTGCCTACGCCATTTTCAGATCTAATTTTTTTGAGCTACCATGCTGTGATATTTCATTATTATGGTCATAACCTCTGGTTTCTCTTTGTGAGCAACAATTCTAAAGCCATTTCTTGTTAAGCAATTGACAATATCATCTGCCGCATAAACGCTCATATAATTTCGCGCCAAGTTCTGAAAGACTCTGACTGCCAATCTTGAAAATGCAAGGTCGTTGAGAATATAAAAACCCTTTGGCTTCAAGACTCGACCTATTTCTGCTATTGCTCTATCCCAACAGCGTATGTGGTGCAAAACGTCAAAGGATAGAACCATATCAAATTCGCCGTTTTCAAATAAAAGTTCTGTGGCGTCTGCTTCAAAGAATCTCAGATGTTCGTTCTCCGCGTGATCACTTTTTGCTCTTTTGATCTGCTCAGGATCTAGATCAATTCCTGTTACATCCCATTTGTACTTCTTTGCCAAATATGATGTGAACATTCCGACGCCACACCCCACTTCCAACACCCTTTTCACATTACTCGAATCAATTTCACCGAATAATCGTTCCGCGATCTTTATGTTCTTCTCGGCCTGTCTCTTGCTATTTACAAACTTTTTTTCTAACTTACTCATCCTCATTTTGGCAGACTCCTTTCTTCACCTTATGACACTCGGGCGGGGCCAAGTCACGACCCCGCCCGAAAAGTGTTTTCTCGGTACCCTCAGAACCCCAGCAGCCGCCCGACCTGGTAGATGAGTGCCGCCGCCACCCAGCCCAGGGCCGTCAGATAGACCGCGTTGAACAGCGTCCACTTATCGCCGTACTCGTGGCGCTGGGCAGCCACGGCCACCATGCAAGGGATGTAGAGCAGGACGAAGACGTTGAAGGCCACTGCCTGCAGGGGCGTAAAGCTCTCCTGCAGGGCCTGGACCAGCGCCGTGTCCTCCTCTTCCTCTTCCTCCTCTTCACCCATCAGGTCCACGCCGGGGATGAGGCTGATGGTCGCCTTGACCGTGTCCACGGTGGCGTCCCAGAAGCCGATCACGATCTCGCCCAGGTCCTGGAAAAAGGTCGTCGGCTCCGCCTCCGCCTCTTCCTCGGCCCCTCCGACGTAGATCTGGCTCATGGTGCCGACCACCACCTCCTTGGCCACGAAACCGGTCACCAGCGATCCTGCTGCCTGCCAGTTGCCGAAACCGGCCGGGGCCAGGATGGGAGCGATGGCCGCGCTACCCTTCCCGAACAGGCTGTCCCTCGGGTTCTCCACCCCCCAGGGGATGTTCATCAGGAACCAGAGGATGACGGAAACGGCCATGATGATGGTCGCTGCCTTGCGCACGAAGACCGAAGATCGCTCCCACATGTGAATCAGGATGCCCTTCAGCGTGGGCAACCGGTAGGGCGGGAGTTCCATCACGAAGGGTGACGGCGGCTTGCCCTTGAACAGCGTGCGCTTGAGAACCATACCGCTCACGATGGCCAGGACGATGCCCAGCAGGTACAGGCCAAAGATGAACTGCCCCCCGTTGTCGGGAAAGAAGGCGGCGGCAAAGATGGCGTAGACCGGCAGCCGTGCCCCGCAACTCATCATCGGCACCAGGAAGCCGGTCAGTTTCCGGTCGTCCTCGCTCTCCAACGTCCGCGTGGCGTAGACGGCCGGCACGGTGCAGCCAAAACCGATCAGCATGGGCATGAAGGACTTGCCGTGCAGGCCCAGCGCGTGCATCAACCGGTCCATCACGAAGGCGGCGCGGGCCATGTAGCCCGAGTCCTCCAGCAAAGCCAGGAAAAAGTACAGGAACAGCAGCACTGGCACAAAGACCAGCACCCCACCCACGCCGGCGATGACGCCGTCCACCGTCAGCGACTCGAACCAGGTGCCACCCAGCTCGATGAGGTTCAGGATAGCCACTACCCAGCGGGTGATGGGGCCGCCGATGACCCCGTCCACCCAGTCCAGGTACGCGCCGGAGACCTCGGCCGTCATCTTGAAGACAAACCACATGGCGACTAAAAAGATGGGGATGCCCAGCACCCGGTTGGTGACGATCTTGTCAATCTTGTCCGAGGTGGTCAGCCGCTCCTCGGCCGGGCGGCGCACCACCTCTTTGATCAGGCCGCTGATGAAGCCGTACCTGCGGTCGGCGATGATGGTCTCAGCGTCGTCGCCGTAGACGTTGCGCAGGTGGGCCACGCTTTTGCGAGCCTGGACCAGGACTGTCCCCCCTCCTGTTACTGAGGCCTCCAATTGAGAGACGATCTCGCTATCCTCCTCCAGCAGTTTCAAGGCCAGCCAGCGAGAAGGGTAGCGAGCGGTGAGCGCCGGTACCTTCTCAATGGCCTCCTGCAGACGGGCGATTTCCTCCTCGACTTCGCGTCCATAATCAACGAGAAAGACCCCCCTGCTATAAGCCAGTTCGTGTATTGCCATAATACACCCTCCTTTGTTCATTGTTCATTGATTCATTGCGCCCCTGCTACCCGGATGGCCGCGCCCAGCAACTCGCTGATCCCCTTGCCCTTGTTGGCAATCGTGGGTACCACCGGTGTGCCGTTCAGCCCCCGCGATAGCATCTCTGTGTCAATGCGCAATCCCCGCGAATCGGCGATGTCGCTCATGTTGAGCGCGATGGCCAGCGGAGCGCCCAGCTCCAGAATCTGGATCGCCAGGTAGAGGTTGCGCTCCAGGTTGGCGGCGTCTACCACGCCGATCACCACGTCGGGCTTCTCCTCGATGATGTAGTCGCGGGCGATGACCTCCTCCAGCGAGTAGGCTGTCAGACTATAGGTGCCGGGCAGGTCCACGACCTGGATTTCGTAACCGTCGCGCTTGCAGAGGCCCTCTTTCTTCTCGACAGTCTTGCCGGGCCAGTTGCCCACGTGCTGGCGGGCTCCGGTGAGGGCGTTGAACACGGTGCTTTTACCGGAATTGGGATTTCCGGCCAGGGCGATAGTAAATTGCTTTGCCATTTGATCCTCCTAATTACGTTTTACGTTTTGCGCATTATGTATTGCGTGTTGCGTTTCACGCTCACGAAGCCAGCGGTTCGACCTCGATCTTGTGCGCCATGCCACGGCCCAGCGCCAGCCGGGCGTCGTCCTTGAAGGCCACGATGAGCGGCCCCCAGGAGTCCATCTGCACCACACGCAGGGTCGTGCCCGGCGTCAGGCCCATGTCCGCTAGCCGCTGACGGATGCGCTGTCCACCGCGGATGGCGACCAGTGTAACATCCTCGCCAGGTGTAGCCATGGTAAGAGGCATCATATACACTCCTCTCCACTTAGACCTCGACCTGCACGTTACGAGCCTCGCTTTTGCGCAGCGAGAGGTTATACCCCTTGATCAGGAACTCGACGGGATCGCCCAGGGGGGCCACGCGCACGACCTCGATCTCGGCCCCGCTCACCACGCCCATGTCGAGGATGCGGCGGCGCACCGGCCCCTCGCCTCCTACTTTGACGATGGTTGCCCGTTCACCGGGCTCGAGTTGATTCAGCGTTTTGACAGCCATAAGTTTGTCTCCTTTCTACTGGTCTTGTTGGACGTAACTGTGCCCCTGGCAGGGCACCTGCAGTTCAGTGCGTATCTCTCACTTTCCGTCCCATCACTTCGACGGTGACGTTGCGCGCCTCGCTCTTGCGCAGGCTGAGACTGTACCCCTTGACCTCAAACTCGACCGGGTCGCCCAGGGGCGCCACGCGCACCACTTTGACTTCGGTGCCGGACACCAGCCCCATGTCCATCATCCGGCGGCGAATCGGCCCCTGGCCCCCCACGTGCACGATAATGCCGCGCTGCCCGACTTTCAACTCGTGCAAGGATACCCGCGTGGGCATGTCCTGCATGCCGGCAGCCTTCCGTTTCTCCTCATCAAGATCGGAGCGTGCTGGCGCAATCGCCGTCGCTTCGGATGGCATTTTCTCCATCTCCACCTGCACCGCCTCTGCCAGCGCTCGCACCAGCGAAACGTGTGTTCTCCCCACCTGCACCAACAGGCTGTCCTCCGCTGTCACCACCACCGTCAGCGATGCCCCCGGGCGTATTCCCTGTTTGTCCAAGAAAGTGCGCGCGGCCTCACTCACGTCGCAGCGGGCCACGTGGCCGCACTGCCCGGCCGGGAGCGCCGCCAGAGAGAGCAAGGAGCGCGCTGGGAGGCTTCCATCGTCTCGGGGGATGGGCTTTCCCTCTGGATTGACCGAGGGATACCCCAGGAAGGCATCGAGCCGGTCGGCCAAAAGTTTGGGTGTGGAATGCTCCAATTGGCAGGCGGCATCGTGGGCCTGGGCATATCCAAAACCCAGTTTCTCCACCAGGAATACCTCCCACAGCCGGTGGCGGCGTAGGATGTAGCAAGCCCGCCGTTCCCCCTCTGGCGTGAGCAAGGCTCCCTTGTACGGCCGGTAGATCACCAACTCTTGATCTTGCAGCTTGCGGCACATCTCGTTGACCGAAACCGGGGAAATGGAGAGCGCCTGGGCCAGTTGGGAAAGAGGCACTGGCCGCTTATCCTCCCGCAGCCGGGCGATGGTGACCAGATACATCTGTACATTTTCGCTGAGCGGAGCAGGGGCTGTTTCAGCCATTGTTCATACACGCCAGAAGATATGTTCAATAAATTTTTGGGTTGACCTTATTATAAAGCATAATCTTCCATCTGTCAAGGGCCACCGCTCTTGTATCTGGTGTGATTCGACCAGGCTCAGGCGTTCTGGTCCCCCCTCTTGCCGAGGCAAGCGGCGGTGATGTATCCCACTTTCCCTGCCCAGTGTTTTGTTGCCTCTGCTCTCTTGCCTTATCGGGATGTAGGTTGCGTTTACCCGCGCGGTGTGATAAACTCCACGTACAAAGCAATCTGTGGGTTGCCAATCTTCGTAATCAAGATGAGGGTGAGCCGATGAACGTCATCACAGTCTTGGTGGCAGAGGATCACACGGTCGTGCGAGAGGCGACGGCCGAGGTAGTGGACCACCAGCCGGATATGTGCGTCGTGGGGCAAGCAGAGACCGGCGAGGAGGCGGTAGCACTGGCCTGGGCGCTGCAGCCCGACGTGATCGTGATGGACATCGCCATGCCCCGGCTCAATGGGTTGGAGGCAACCCGCCGGATCACTGCCGAGTGCCCCCGCTGCCGGGTGCTGGTGCTCACCGCTCGCGAGGAGGAGCGATACGTCGTCCAGTTACTGCAGGCGGGGGCGGTGGGGTATCTGCCCAAGACGGTGGGCCTGGACGAACTGCTTGAGGCCATCCGCGCCGTAGCGCGGGGCGAATCGGTCCTTCCACCGGCGGTCGCTGCCGTGGTGGTGCGCCACCTGGCGGGAGAGGAGCCGCCCGAGGAGGTGGTACGGCTGCTGACGGACCGGGAGTTGGAGGTGCTGGAATTGGCGGCGCGGGGACTCACCAACTACGACATTGCCCAGCGGCTGTACATCAGCGTGCGCACGGTGGAGGCGCACCTGACTCACACCTACAACAAGTTGGGGGTCTCCTCCCGCACCGAGGCGGTGGTTCACGCTATGCGGCAGGGGTGGCTCCTGCCAGAAGACGGGCAATAGACGTCGCTCGTTCCCCCAGTGGCAGCCGCACAACGAAGGTCGCCCCGCCCCCGGCGGGGCTTTTGACGGTAATCTCCCCCCCGTGCTCACGCACGATGCGGCGGGCGATGGCTAACCCCAAACCGGCTCCCTCCCGCTTGCCATAGGAGATGAAGGGCTCGAAGATGCGCTCCCCTAGTTCCGGCGGCACACCTGGCCCCGTGTCTGCGAAACGCAACTCGACCCAGCCGTCGTCCTGGCGCGTAGAGATGGTCAACTGTCCCCCCTCGGGCATGGCATCTCGGGCATTGGCAGCGATGTTATACACTACCTGGGCCATCCGATCAGAGTCCATCTGCACCTCTCCGGTGTAATCCCACTCCATCATCACCTTGATCCCCCGATCGCTGAAGTCCACCTTCAGGACTTCGATGACCTGTTCCAGGAAGTCGGGCAGGGCGCAGGGGGCCAGGCGCAGGGCCATCTGGCCGCCACGGGTGTAGTCCAGAATCTCCTGAGAGGTATTGATCAGGCGGCGTGCCATCGCGACGATAGCACGGCTCAATTTCTGACGTGTACCCTCGGAGAGTTCCGGGCGGGCCAGGAACTCGGCGCTGCGGATGATGCCGCCCAGCGGGCCGCGCAGGTCGTGGGCGATGGTGCTGGCGATGCGTCCCACGGCCGCCAGCCGCTCCGCCTCCAGCGCCTGCTGTCGCAGGCGGGCATTCTCCACCGCCACGCCGATCTGGTGACCGATGGCTGTCAGCAGATCCAGTTCCTCGGGGCTGAACTCTCGACGTGAGTAGGTGGCCACTCCCAGGGTGCCCACAATCTTCTCCTTGGTCCTCAGAGGGACAATGGCGAAAGCTTGGAATTCCTCAGTGGTGATAGCCAGGGCAGTCAACCGGAGGTCATGGGCCAGGTCCCTCACCACCAGAGGTTCTCCGGACTGAGCCACCCAGCCCACAGGATCTTTCCCCAGGTGGATGCGCTCCTCCCTTCGAATGTACTCCGGGCTCAACCCTCGGTAGGAGACGATTGCCAGTTCCTCTGTTGCCTGATCCAGGAGCCGGATACACCCAGCCTCGATTTCCATTACCTCGGTCACCTTGGCGACGGTCTGATCCATGACCTCCTGCAGAGGCAGGGGCTGGTTGATGACAGCGGCCACGGCGTTGAGGGCGGCCAGCCGTCGAGCCTTGCGCTCGATCTCCTCGAACAACTGGGCGTTGCGGATGGCGACGGCTGCCTGGCCGGCTAGGCCATCCAGCAGCCGCAAGTCCTCCTCGTCGAAGGCACCCGTCCGGTCGTGGATCAACACCAGCGTACCGATGAGTTCGTCACCCGCCAGGAGTGGCAGGCCAACGTAGGCCTTGAAGGGAAGTTCCCCCGGCAGAAGGCTGGGCCGGATGTCCTGGCGGGCGTCCACGTCCGGCACCAGCAGCGGGTGCCTGTTCCGCACGACCCAGCCAGTGTACCCCTCGCCAGGGGGGTAGACCTCCCCGATGGGAAAGGCACGTTCCGGCTCGCAGCGGAGAGCCTGCAGGGTCAGCCTCTGCCGTTCCTCGTCCCACAGGCTGATCTCGGCCAGCACGCAGGGGGCCAGTTCCGCCGTGGCACCCACTATACCGTCCAGCGTCTCCTGCAGGTCAAGGCTGGCGCTGACGCGGCGGGCGACACGGTTGACGGCGGCCATTTCCTCGGCCCGGCGGCGCTCCTGGGCGTAGAGGTGGGCGTTCTCCAGGGCCAGCGCGGCCTGGGAGGCCAGGGTGGAGAGGAGTTGTGCGTCGGCGGGAGTATAGGCGTCCGGCTCGCGGCTTTCGACGTTGATGACCCCCAGCACCCGGCCCTCGATCTGGACCGGGACGGCCAGTTCCGACGCGGCAGCGAAGCCGGTATCCACGTAGCGAAGGTCATCCCGCACGTCGGGCACGTAGACGGGCTGGTCAGTGCGGGCCGCGATGACGGTGATGCCCCACTCTCCGTCCAGCGGAAGTCGCAGGTCCCCGGCCTGCTCCAACTCCCCCCGGCGAGCCGCCACGTACAGTTCCCGGCGTGCCTCGTCCACCAGCAGGAAATCGCTGTCCTGGAAGTCCAGCACCTCCTCGGCGATCTCCAGGACGGCCTCGATGATCTTCCGCTCATCCCGCAGCAGGATCAACTCCCGCCCCAGCCGGTACAGGGCGTTCAGTTTGGTCTCCGGTGACTTTCCGGCGCGTTCCACCTCGCTCATTGTTCCATTCTCCGCACACGGTCATCCTGAGTATAGCATACTCTCCCTTATCCCTCAACCGCGTCCGTGCCCATTGAGAGCAGATTCTTCATGCCCTCCACCCTCAGGCCCCCTGCCCCCCCACGCTGGTGCAAAGGTGCAGCCTGGAGCACCTCAAGCGTGCCAGCCGCGCAGTCCCCATACCAGCCAGACCAGAGCCAATCCACTAATGGCTGCTGAGACACAACCAGTCGCCAATATCCCGCTGGCCTGCCATATCAGCCCACCGATGAGCGCGCCGATCACCCGTCCGATGCTGATCGCTGCCAGACTGGACGACATCATTGTCGCTCGCGCAGCGGGTAACACTTCGGTGAAGAGAGAGAAAGCGGTGACGATGGTGAACTCAAAGGTGAGAAAGGTGACAAACAGTCCTATCAGCGCCAGCGACAGCGTGCGCCCTGCCAGTGGCAACAAGATGTAACTCAGCACCGACAGTACCAGGCCGGCGACAAGCGATCTCTTCAGCCCCAACCGGTCGGCGATAGAGGCAGTGAGTCCCTCGCCCAGTAACTCGGCCACACCGATGACAGTGGTCGCTGCTCCCAGCATCGGGATGCTCAGACCGAAAGTTGACTCCAGCCAGATACCATAGACCACGAACAGATTATCGTTGGCCGCACTGACCAGGAAGCCAAAGCCAAGCGCGCCCAGAGCTGCCTGTTCCCTGCTCAGCCGCCGCCAGGCCTCCCGGAAACGGGCCGGGCCCTCGGTGCCGCGCCGCTGATGATCGTCGTCGGGTATGAGTGCCCCCAGCGCGACCACGCTGAGCAGGCCAAGTCCGCCCAGTACAAAAAAGGGCGACTGCCATCCAATTCGGTCCATCAGCAGGCCGACTAAAGGGATACCCACCAACGCACTCCCGGCCCAGGAGAATTCTATCATCCCGATAGCCAGCCCCCGGCGTCGGTAAGGCACTCGTTCGCCCACATAGGCCTGCAAGGCTGGATCGAAGACGCTTTTGCCCAGCCCGGCCAGGAACAGCGCGAGCAACACCACACCGTAGACCGGCAGCAAGCCGCCAGCCAGCATGCCGCCTGTGAGCATGCTCAGCCCGGCGAGCATCATCAGCCGATAGCCCCAACGGTCCCCCAGCGGGCCAAACACTGGGCTGAGCATCCCGGTCGCCTGGTTGACGGCGATAAGCGAGGTGATGGCCGTCAGTGGTACGCCCAACCCCTGGCTGAGGGCCGAAGCGAAAGGATAGGCAAAGCGTCGAGAGGTGTTGAGAATGAGCCGCGCTAGAGTCGCTGTGCCGAGCTGCAGGGTCAGCCTGTGCGCGGAGGGATGAACGGTGGATGTACTTCCTCTTCGGGGATTGGAGTGCTCGGTCAATAGGGTTTCCTTGCTCGCTATGGTTGATACAGTGCTATCGCCCACGCTGGATGGAATGGACAAGAGAGCGGCGGTATCACCCTCGTGCTTCCGTAGAAAGACTCCACCTCATTGTACCACAAGAACAAGTGGAAGCGCAATTGTCCCGTAATGGCTATCATGCACCTCACTTACCTGAGCGACGTCCTGCGGCAGATCATGGTCGGTGCGCTGCCCCTGCACCCGCTGTGGCTGGGCTTCGCCGTGTTGGGCGGGTGGCTGGTGGCGCTCCTGGTGCTGCTGGCGAGATTCTGATGGTGGGAGTGGGGTGTACATTGTGGAAATCCACAATGCCCTGTCCCCTCCAAAGTGGAGGTCTCACGGATGCAAGGCCAGGCTTGTTATGCTATACTGTAGATGAATGATGGATGCCTACCCGCGGAGGGGTAAGCCATAGAGAATGATATGGAGCGGTTTGAAGCGAATGATCTTGAGAGTGTGGTATGGAGCCCCACGGTTTTCTCCGTGAGCAAACAACGGTCGGTGTGCTGGGCACTGTGGGGGCGTGGCACCGCTTGGCGCCGGGCTACAGCCTGCGCCACCTGGGAGTGCTGGTGCGCGGCTTCGTGCCGGACCTCCTGTGCGCCGAGGTCAACCGCGCCGATTGGGAGGCGAGCCACTTGACGGCGTTTCCGCCGGAGTACAGGGAGTGCCTGGTGCCGCTGTGCCGGGAACTGGGGGTCATAGTCGTCCCCGTGGGCGACCGGTGGCGTGGGCTGCCCTCGCCGCTGCGGCTGGCGCTTCCGCTGGGGGCCGGGCCGCGCTGGGTGAACTCGGCGGTGGCCGACCGCTGGCACTGGGCCTGGGCGCAGCTCTGGTCAGACGCCGGGCAGGCCAACCGCGAGTTGGTGGCGCGCATCCTGGAAGCCGTGCGACGAGACCCCGGCCGGCGAGTGCTGGTAGCGGTGCGGATGGAGCGGCGATACGCGGTGGTGGACGGGCTGCGCCAGGCGGACGATGTGACGTTGGTGCCAGGCTGGCCATATCAGGAGGAGCATAGATGAAAGCATTGGGTCTGGTGAGTGCTATGACAATGCTGGCCCTATCGTGTGCGTGCTCAACGGCCACGCCCGAGGTACCCGGGGCGCCGCAGATTGAACCACCAACCGAGGCATCACTGGGTGATACCTGGACCCACCCAGCCGATGGCGCGGTGATGGTTCATATCCCGGCCGGGGAGTTCCCATACGGGCCGGGCAGTACGGCGGATGCACCTGAACGACAGTTCTACCTGGATGCATTCTGGATAGATCGGACTGAGGTCACAAATGCACAATACGCCCGTTGTGTCGCCGATGGCACATGCCTGGAGCCTCTTCATACAGTCCCCTACGAGGACCCATCGCGGGCTGACCATCCTGTGGTAGCGATCAGCCACGGCGAGGCAGAGACCTATTGCACGTGGGCCGGCGCTCGTCTGCCGCTCGAGATCGAGTGGGAAAAGGCGGCGCGCGGGACCGATGGCCGGGTATTCCCCTGGGGCGATACTTTTGATGCAGCGCGCGTGAACTTCTACTGGAGCGAGATCGGAGGAACCCGGCCAATCGCGAGTTATCCCCAGGGAGCCAGCCCCTATGGTGCGCTGGATATGGCTGGCAATGCATGTGAGTGGGTGCAAGAACGCTGGCGTGGGATAGAAGAGTATCTGGAGAACCCTACCAGCACGCGCTGCTCGGGGCGGCACCCTGTTGGCCACCATTACACGTTGAGAGGCGGCTCATGGGCAGACCTGGAAACTTCGCTCGCTACCTACAGCCGTACCAATGAGGAGCCCGGGTGGCGCACGAAGGACATCGGTTTCCGGTGTGCTATCTCACATACGGGGACTGACCGATGAAACGAGGGGCACTCTGGGTCATAGCGGTATATCTCGTGCAGATCCCCATTGTCCTCGGGTACAGCGCGGGGTGGATCCCTGTCCATCCCATCGTCATCATGCTGCCACTGGTTGGCTTGCTCAACGGCAAGGTCGAGAAGGGAGGGCGAGAGGGACTGGGGCTCATCATCGTGCGGCCAGTCCGGTCGCTCCTGTTGGCCCTGCTCTTCGCCGTGCTGACCTTTGGCGGGTTCCTGATCGCCCTACGCTTGGAAGACATTCCACTGCGACCACCTCCTCTCACCATAGGGACGATAGGGACACTGGTCGGGGATTTTGCCGTGGATGTGTTCATCATCGCCTTATGGGAGGAGATAGTCAGCCGGGGCTACATCCAGACTCGGCTCCAGGTGGTGTGGGGCTTCTGGGGAGTGATCATTGTCACACTGCTCTTCGCCTCCCTGCACCTCCCCTCAGCCTTCCTGGACTACGGCTACGACCTGCCCGCGGCACTGTTCCGCTTTGCGCAGACCGGACCGTCCGGGTTCATGTTGGGCTACGTCTATTGGCAGACGGGGAGCGTCCCGACCACTATTGCCCTTCACGGGCTACGGAACTTCGCCTTGAGTGTGAGTATGCACCTAAGCGGTGTCACTGCCGCACAGATGTCCGCCAGCCAGATATCCTTCCAGTTCCTGTGGCTGGTCGGGCAGGTGGGGTTGGTGCTGCTCGTCTGCCGGACTCTCTTCGAGAGCAAGAGGGAAGAGAATGCCGATAGCCTACCGCTGGCTAGAAAGATATGAGCGCCAGGGGAGC
>DAOUEC010000238.1:0-10052 GCA_034430655.1 Anaerolineae bacterium | reverse complement strand
CCACAGCGAATTTGTTAAAATCATCCTGAGTTTTCTTGTCAATTTTTCACAAATAGGCAAAGAATCTTCACTGCCTACTAATTTCCTTGGCGAAAATCGGGCCTGGTAAATGAGAGCGATTGCACCCTATTCGTTTGGGTATTGACGAGGCAGGTAAAGTGTAGTATACTCTGGATGTGTCAAAGATATATCTCAAGAAGTTGGTGAGGAGCGCCTATGCGGCTAAGTGAGAAAGCGTACTACCTCATCAAAGAGAAGATCGTCACTCTGGAACTTGCACCCTCTTCGGTGATTGACGCACGGACCCTGCTGGAGGAGACGGGGTTGGGGCGCACGCCGATCCGCGAGGCGCTACAACGGCTTGCTGCCGAAGGCCTGGTGAACATCGTCCCTCGGCGAGGGATGTTCGTGGCCGACATCAGCATCACCGACCTGCAGAAGATTTCCGAAGTGCGTATAGTCCTGGAGAGTTTCTGCGTCCGACTGGCGGCCCAGCGGGTGACCGAAAGCCAAATTGCTGAGATGGAAGCAATACTCCAGGACCTGGAACAAGTGCCAAACGGAGATGCCAGGGCTCTGATGGTTATTGACGAACGTGCCCACACATTGCTATACCAGGCTGCGGACAATGAATTCCTGGCCGGCATTTTGGGCCGCCTCTACGCTCCGAGTTTGCGCTTGTGGTATCTCACCCTAGACCGCCTCGGTGACGTGCGGGAAGCGATAGAACAGCATAGAGAAATCGCCGAAGCGCTGAAAGCGAGGGACGGGGCGCGGGCTGAAGCGCTCATCCAGCAGCACATCGCCGAATTTCAACAACGGATTAGAGCCGTGTTGTAGGTATTTACGTGACAAGGAGGTTTGACACCATCTATGGAGACTATACTCAAAGGAACGGGCAAGGCAGTCATCATCGGCGGTGGCCGGCCGACGGTCATCATCGGCGAGCGGATCAACCCCACCGGCAAGAAGAAACTGGCCGCCGCGCTGGTGGCCGGTGATCTGGAGATTGTCCGCCGGGAAGCACTGGCACAGGTGGAGGCTGGAGCCGACGTGCTGGACGTCAACGTTGGCGCAGCGGGCGTGGACGAGGTGGACCTGCTGCCCAAAGCCGTCAGGCTGGTGATGGAGACGGTGGACGTGCCCGTCTGCATTGACACCCCCGATGCCAAAGCATTGGCGGCAGCGCTGGCTGTGCACAAGGAACTGGCCCCCGCAGGCAAGCCGCTCATCAACTCGGTCAACGGCGAGGAAGCCAGCCTGGCGCGCGTGTTGCCTCTGGTGGCGGAGTATGGCGCGGCTGTCATCGGTCTGTGCATGGACAATGAGGGCATCCCTCCCACGCCGGAGCGGCGGCTGGCGGTGGCCGAGAAGATCGTCGAGCGGGCCGCAGCGCTGGGCATCCCTCGTGAGAACGTGGTCATTGACTGCCTGGCGCTGACTATGGGAGCCGACTCGAAGGCTGGATGGACGACGTTGGAGACCATCCGCATGGTCAGGGAAGAACTGGGGGCCAACATGGCGCTGGGGGCCAGCAACATTTCCTTTGGGCTGCCAGAGCGAGAGGTGATCAACGGAGCCTTCGTAGCCATGGCCATTGCCGCTGGCGTGACCTGTCCCATCGTGGATGCAGCCAAGGTGCGGCCTTACATCCTGGCCGCCGACCTGGCCCTGGGCCGAGACGACTACGCCATGCGCTACATCAGAGCCTTCCGCCAGCGGAAGGAAAAATAGGTGGCGATCCGCCTGATTAATAAGGTAAAAGCCTTGCTGTAAGCGTCAGGGCAGCGCCCGGCAACCGCCGCAGCCTGTCCTTTGGCGTCTTTGAAAAAAGCATAGATTAAAGGGCAAAGGTGTCCCCGTTTTTGGGGCTGAAAAGGGGAAGGCCGGTGCGAGTCCGGCGCTGTCCCGCAACTGTGAGTTAGTCGAGTAGTCAGGTGGTCAGGTAGTCGGGTAGTCTGGTGTGAGAATCACAGACGCTCAGACCAAGCGACTAACAAACCAACGTGACTAATATGACTAGCAAGCCAGATTGCCTACCTTTGCCTCGATCGGATACCTTCCGAGGAGAGAGGGCAGATCGCATCATGCGACTGCCCCTTTTTTTTACAACGCGCAGCCATCGGATCTGAAAGGGGGTGGTGAGGCCTCACAAGTATGAGAAAGTGGCACTCCTGACCAGGTATAGGGGGTGGGCTCTCCTCGTCCAGTTAGGAATTGTAAGCCGTTATAAAGATAGCCCGACGGCGGGAAAAACCAAAGGAGGAATTGAGATGAAAGGCAGGGTTTCGACTGTAGTTGTGGTGACCATAGTTCTTGGCTTGCTGGCGGCTGCTTGTGGCCCAGCGGCACCAGCGGAGAAGGTTTTTAAACTGGGAATCATGGGCCCCTTTACCGGACCTGCCGCCAGGACCGGCGAGGAGATTAGGGATTCCTACACCATGGCGTTTGAAGACATTGACTACAAGATCGGCGACTATAAGATTGAGCTCGTCTTGATCGACTCAGAATCGGACCCGGCAAAAGCAACCATGGCCTACGAAGAGGCTGTCACGAGAGGCAAGATCCAGGCGGGGGCAGGCGGGTGGCACAGCTCTGTAGCGGTCGCCGTTATGGAGGTTACGGCCAAGCATAAGATCCCTCATTTCTTCCACTGTGGCGAGACGCACGTGGTAAGCGAGAAGGTTCAAGGTGATCCCGAGAGGCTCGGCTACTGGATGGCCAAGGGTTGGCCGATGCCAAAGAGATTGGTATCCTTAACCTACGCGAACGCCTTCGATGACCTCATTGAGGCTGGTGCCTGGCCCGCTGATAAGAAGACGATCGCCATAAGTTGCGAGGATACAGACTTCGGTCGGGCAGTGGGAGAGCCTCTTCATAAATACCTTGAAGAGGCGGGCTGGGAGGTCTTAGCCGAAGACTACTTCCCTCTTGAGGAGACAGAGTTCTACCCCTTGCTAACCAGGTACAAGGACATGGACGCTGACGTTGTCCTTGTAACCTGCACTGCCGCTGCTGGCGTAACAGCCTTCACCAAGCAGGCCAGGGAGGTGGGACTCGAGTCCTTGCTTATAGCACATGGGCTTGGATGGATTGGCGAATGGTATGACCTCATCGGCGATGCATCAGATTACACCCTCGATCAAATCCCCCAGCTTGCTTCACCCAAAGCACAAGCCTGGGAGAAGGAGTACGAGGAGAGGTGGGGCATAAAACCGAGCCCGTCTAGTGGGGGACTTGCATACGACTGGGCGAATATGTTCATCGAGCTGTGCAAGGCCACCATCGATGAGTACGGTGAGCTGAACAGTGAGACCCTCTATAAGTTTGGCAAGGAGAAACTATGGACCGGTGAGTTCACCTACACTGATGGCATTGTGATGCCAAGATATCGCTTCTCGCAGGAGAGTTTTCCCGATCCGGTAGTTGGCAAAGAGGACTTCCTATTCCCCATAATTCAATACTTTGGCGGGGAGGGTGTAGTTCTCTGGCCTCTTGATTGGAAGCAGGCGGATCTGCAGATACCTCCCTGGGTGAAGTAGCGGGCGAACTGTGGTGGCGGCTGGACTTTGATGTCCCGCCGCCACCAGGCTCTAAACTTCAAGGCAGGTGATTGTATGATACTTCAAACAGAAGGCGTAATAAAGAGATTCGGCGGATTAGTAGCCGTGGACAATGTATCCCTGGGCGTGGAGGAAGGTGAGATTTTTGGACTCATAGGTCCAAATGGGGCTGGCAAAACAACCCTTCTTAACGTTATAGCCGGTGTCTACAAACCCAATGCCGGGGTTCTCAAGTTTAAGGGCGAGGAGATAACCGGGCTGAGTCCGGAGGCAATCTGTAGGAAAGGGATATCGAGGACATTCCAGATCTGTGAGCCTTTTCCGAAGATGAGCGTCCTTGAAAACGTGATGGTCGCTGCGGTCTTCGGCAAACATATTCCCATCAGAGACCCTCAGGCATGGGTGGAGGAAACGCTTGAATTCGTCGAGTTTCCTATGCCAAAGGATACGCTGGCTATGAATTTAAACACACTCCAGCTTAAACGCCTCGATCTAGCCAGAGCCTTGGCCAGCAAGCCTGAACTTCTGTTGTTGGACGAAGTGGCGGCTGGCCTGACGCCTACTGAGCTTTTAGAAATAATGGGGTTAATCCGGAAGATAAGGGATAAGGGCGTCACCATCGTTGTAGTGGAGCATGTAATGAGGGTCATAATGGGGATATGCGATAGGATCATGATGCTTCACTACGGTCAAAAAATCGCCGAGGGCACTCCCGATGAAATCGCAAAGGACGAAAAGGTAGCCGAGGCATATCTGGGTAAGCAGTATTTCCTCTAATGAAGCGGGGGCTATTATCACAAAGAGGGGGGAGGGTAAATTGCTTGAGATAAAGAATCTCAACTCAGGTTATGGCCATCTGCAAGTGCTGTGGGATGTATCCCTTGAGATCTCAGAGGGGGAATTCCTCGCGCTTCTCGGTCCGAATGGGGCAGGCAAGACCACATTATTGAGAACGATTACGGGGATCATTCAACCATGGGCCGGCGAAATAGAGTTCATGGGGCAGCAGATCGGAGGCCTTCCCACCCCTCAGATCGCAAGGGCAGGGATCAGTTTCATCACCGAGGATTTAAACCTATTTGGAGGTATGTCGGTTCGGGAGAACCTCATCCTTGGCGCATACACCGGACGGGATAGAAAAAAGATACAGAAATCCTTAGACTATGTATTGGACCTCTTCCCGGTTTTAGGCGAGAGGCGGAATCAATTGGCAGGCACTCTTAGCGGAGGGGAACGCAAAATGCTGGCGGTGGGCCGGGGTTTGATGTCGGACCCTCGCCTCCTCTTGGTTGACGAGCCGTCTCTAGGCTTGGCCCCTATGCTGGTGCTATCGGTCTTCAAGGCGCTACAGGAGTTGAGGCAAAGGGGCGTCACTATCTTGCTCGTCGAGCAGAACGTGAACATGAGTCTGCAGATTGCAGAGCGAGGATACATTCTGGAGCAAGGGCGAATCGTGTTGGAAGGCAAAAGCGCAGGGTTATTGGAAGACGAACACGTGAAAGAGGCATATCTAGGTTTGGGCACTGGGGGAGATTGAGAGCCAGACCAGAAGGGGGATATACTCATGCAGTTGACATCCGTATGGAATCTGTTCATTACAGGCACTCTTAGGGGGGGCTTATATGCCTTGATGGCTGCGGGGCTCGCTCTTATAATGGGAGTCATGAATGTCAGCAGCTTTATGCATGGCGAGCTTTACATGATTGGCGCCTATCTGGGCTGGCTGGCTCACGTGATGCTGGGGTTCGATCCGATCCTATCAATCTTGTGTGCAGCATTGACCAGCTTCGTAGTCGGCGTTCTCATGGAGAAGGTCTTCTTCCACCCCTTACGCAGGAAGTCTGAGAAGGAATGGCTGTTAAATGCTTACCTGGTCACGGTAGGGTTATCGTTTATGCTGCAAAACGTCGCTCTCGTAGTGTTTAAGCCCGTATTCAGGGGGGTCCCCGCCTATTGGGAAGGTTCCATCCAGCTCTCCCCAACCATGGGCATTTCGATTGATCGAATGATGAGTTTTCTAATTGCCGTCGTCGCGATTGGCGCCTTCTGGCTGTTTCTCCGCAGAACTAAGATGGGCAGGGCCATACGAGCGGTGGCGGAGGATGCGAGAGGCGCTATGCTGATCGGCATCGAGTTGAACAATATATACACTCTGAGCTTTGGGCTGAGCAGCATGCTGGCGGGGATCGCTGGAGCGAGCCTGCTGTCTCTCACCCCGGCCTATCCGACCATGGGAGGTGTGCCCCTTGCCAAGTCGTGGTATGTTGTGATATTGGCTGGCCTGGGAAACACTCGAGGAGCCATCATAGGCGGTTTCATAGTGGGGATGCTGGAATCTATCTCTTATTACGCACTTGGGGCAGGCTGGCAGGATGTAGTAAGCGTAGTTATACTTATCCTCATATTGCTTGTAAAGCCTTCGGGGCTCTTTGGATCCGAGGTGAAGGGCATGCTAGAGAGGTAAAGATATGCAGAAGACATACGAGAACACATCGGCAATTGGCCTGGGGACCCGCTTTGCGGGCCGGTTAAGATCCATGGGCCTTTCTATACCCATTCTAGCCTTCTTCGTGATATTGGCTGTGCTGCCGCAGTTCATCAAGGACGAATACATCCTCCGTCTATTGGTGATCAGCCTGTTCTTTGGCGCGCAGGCGATGGCTTTCAACTTCACCACAGGTTTCATCAACGTCGTTAATTTCGGCTTTGCTGGCTTCGTGGGGCTCGGTGCCTATACCTCGGCTCTTTTGGTAATTGAGTTGGGGGTTAGCCCCTGGCTTGGCTTCGTCGGAGGGACTGTTGCTGCGGGGATACTGGGTTTTCTCACCGGCCTCTTGACCCTGCGTCTAAGGGGAATCTATGCGGCGTGTATGGCCTGGTTTGTGCAGATCGCTCTGATGGGGCTGGCGACCGTCAATGTGAATTTGACGAGGGGAGCCTTGGGTTTGGTGGTTCCCCCTCTGGGAGGTACGCTCCACACGGCTCCTTACTTCTACCTCTTGCTGCTGATGTCTATTGGAATCTACGTAGTCACGACAATGATTGTCAACTCCAATATGGGACTCGCCTTCAGGGCCATCGGCCAGAATCTCCTGGCTGCCAGAACCTCTGGAGTCAACCCCACTAGATATAAGGTAATCAACTGGACGATTGCCTGTGCTATTGCAGGCTTACTTGGTAGCTTCTATGCCCATTTTATCGGCATACTGACCCCCGATATGATGCACTTCAAACACACTGTGGAAGTGCTGGCTATAGCCTATATTGGCGGGAGAGGCACTCTCTGGGGCGGGCTGATAGCGTCATTCTTAATGACCCCCGTTTTTGAGTACCTCAAGCCACTGATGGCAGTGCGCCTGATCATCTACGGTTTCTTTTTAATACTGGTGATGATGTTTTATCCGCAAGGCCTTTCCGGGCTCTTTCAGATGATAGGGGAATGGATCAAGGGACGGCGGGAAAAAGGGACAGCGGGAAAGGCTGAGAGCAGTATGGAGGGATAGTCGGACTACGGAAAGGAGAATCCTGAAATGGCACGATTCAGTCATATCATCTCGGCGGTTGACTCACACACGGCAGGTGAACCCACCCGGGTTGTCTTGAGTGGTCTGCCACCGATCCGGGGCCAAACCATGGCCGAGAAATCGGCCTATGTCCGCGATCACATGGATCATCTGCGGCGCGCGCTGATGCACGAGCCGCGAGGTCATCAAGATATGTTCGGGGCCATACTCACTGCCCCCTGCCATCCCGAAGCCGACCGGGGCTTGATATTTATGGACGGCGGTGGCTACCTGACTATGTGCGGCCATGGCACCATTGGCACGGCCATTCTGCTGGTGGAGATGGGGCAGGCCCTGGCGAAGGAGCCCGAAACCGTGATCGTCTTCGACACACCGGCAGGCTTGGTACATGCCCACGTTATCGTCGAGGATGGAAGGGCGCGCGAGGCATGGATCGAGAATGTGCCCGCTTTCCTGTATCGCGGCGACGTGCCAGTGGAAGTGGCAGGGCTGGGGCAGATCACCGTTGATATCGCCTTTGGTGGCAACTTCTTCGCCCTGGTGTCCGCCGATCAATTGGGTGTAACGGTGGAGCCGCCCAATGCTCAGCGATTAGTGGACCTGGGCTTACGTATCCGGGAGGCGGTAAACGAGCAGGTGAAGGTACAGCATCCTGTTGAAAAGCACATTAACCGGGTAGAACTGACTGAGATCACCGCTCCAGCGTCACACCCTGAAGCCCATGCCCGCAACGTGATTATTTTCGGAAATGGATCCGTAGACCGCTCGCCATGCGGAACGGGCACTTGTGCCCGAATGGCGACGTTGCACGCCAAGGGCGAGTTGAAGATCGGGGAGTCTTTCGTGCATGAAAGCATCATCGGCACGCTGTTCTACGGCCAGTTGCTGCGCGAAGTGATGGTAGAAGACTTTAAGGCCGTGGTACCTCGTGTGAGCAGCACCGCTTACATTACCGGCATCCAGCAGTTTGTGATCGACCCGGACGATCCCCTGGCGATGGGTTTTAGTTTCAACGCAGCATAGAGGTGTAAGGTGGATCTACCCAAAACGGCAGACGTCGTCATCATCGGTGGGGGCGTGATGGGCACCAGCACAGCCTACCACCTGGCGCTCAAGGGCTGCCGGAACGTGTTGCTGCTGGAGCGGGAGCCTTTCTTCGGCATGCAGGCCACCGGCAAGTGCGCCGGCGGCATCCGCTACCAGTTCGGCACCGAGATCAACGTCCGCCTCTCCCTCCTCAGCCTGCCGATGCTGGACCGCTTCGAGGAGGAGTTGGACCAGCCGATTGACCTGCGTTACTGCGGCTACCTCTTCCTGCTGACCAGGGAGGAGGACGTGACAGCCTTCCACCGCCAGGTGGAGATGCAGCACCACCTGGGCGTGCAGACGGAGTGGCTAGCGCCATCACAGATCGCCGGAATGGTGCCGCTGATCAACCTGGAGGGGGTACTGGCCGGCACCTTCCATGCCCGCGATGGCCTGGCGGACCCCAACAGCGTCGTCCAGGGATACGTCTCTAGGGCACGGCGACTGGGGGCGAAACTGCTGAACGACGTGGAGGTGACCGGCATCCGCGTCGAGGGGGGACGGGTGCGCGGTGTCGTCACCGACCAGGGGGAGGTGGCGACGCCAGCCGTCGTCAATGCGGCCGGACCGTGGGCGGGGGTGGTCGGCAAAATGACTGGCGTGGACATCCCCATCGTTCCCGTGCGTCGTCAGATCGTCGTCACTGGCCCTATGCCACAGGTACCGTCCGACTTCCCCTTCACCATTGACTTCGCCCCATCCTTGTACCTCCACCGCGAGGGTCGGGGCATCCTGACAGGCATGTCGAACCACGACGAGCCAGTGAGCTTCGACCAGTCGGTGGACGAAGAGTGGGAGTTGGTGCACCTGGAGGCGGCCATGCAGCGCATGCCCATCCTGGAGAAGGCGGGGCTGGCCAGCCGCTGGGCTGGGCTCTATGAGAACTCGCCGGACGCGCATCCCATCCTGGGCCGCATCCCCGCGGTGGAGGGCTCCTACTGCATCGGCGGTTTCAGCGGCCATGGCCTTCAGCATGGCCCCGCCTGTGGCCTGCTGCTGGCGGAGGAGATCCTGGATGGGGTGGCCCACACGCTGGACATCACGCCGTTGCACATTGACCGCTTCCAGGAGGGGCGGGAGATCGTCGAGTACAACGTCGTGTAGATGTAGCCAGGAAACTGCCCTCTTGTCCTCCATTCGGGAGTTGACAAGGTGGGCGAAGCGCAGTATACTCTTGATGTATCAAGGATATATCTAAAAAACCGGCGAGAAGTGTTTGTGCAGCTAAGATTAAAGGGCAAAGGTGTCCCCGTTTTTGGGGCTGAAAAGGGGAAGGCCGGTGCGAGTCCGGCGCTGTCCCGCAACTGTGAGTTAGTCAAGTAGTCAGGTGGTCAGGTAGTCGGGTAGTCTGGTGTGAGAATCATAGACGCTCAGACCAAGCGACTAACAGACCAACGTGACTAATATGACTAGCAAGCCAGATCGCCTACCTTTGCCTCGATCGGATACCTTCCGAGGAGAGAGGGCAGATCGCATCATGCGACTGCCCCTTTTTTTCTGGCAGAATCGGATTTGAAAAGGAGGTGATTATCGCGTACGACTGTTTCCGACTGTTCCATCAGGAAGTCCGTTCTTTCACATATAAACGCTACACGTAAGGAGAGAAGGAGGATAAAATGAGTAGGGCAATTCGTGTTGAAAGGCTTCTGTCTCTGATGGTAGTCGCAGGGCTCGTTTTCGCCGCCGCTGGCTGTGCACCCGCCACGCCGGAGGCCGCTGAGCCGACGGAGGCCCCTGAGCCGGCCGTTGAGGCGACCAAGGTACTCAAGGTGGGCGTGTTGAGCCCGTTTAGTGGGCCGGCTGCTCGCACTGGCGAGGAGATCAAAGGGGCCGTCGAGATGGCCTTCGAGGCGATCAATTACCAGATCGGCGAGTATAA
>DAOUEC010000237.1:0-4232 GCA_034430655.1 Anaerolineae bacterium | reverse complement strand
GCAAGAAACGTCAGAACGAGTTTGCGCGCCTCTTGTATATCAACGACAATGGGCGCGTACAGATTCAAGAGGAAATCTTCGGCTCTCCGAAAGACGCCCGATAAGCAGCCTGCCGCCCAACCATGGCTTGGTGCGACACGAGGCTGCTCGTGTAGCTGTTGTACCTTGAAAGAATGATACAACCGGTTGTTCTGCCAACCGTACCCTACCCAGGCGTGCGTCGCTGGTAACGGCTTTGTGCGAAGCCCTGGGGACAAAGCCGCCACGCCCGTTAGGGCGGCAGCGGAAGCGTGAGCGGAGGCTGTCACTGCCAGCATCAGGCAGTTAAGGCGGCCAGGGTGGCACGGTATGGTCAACGTAAGTGAACCTCCGTAAGCGCCGAGAGTTAGAACAAGCGTAAGGTGCTGAACGGCCCGTAAGGCCGAAACGCTTGGACCAAAAGGTGAGGGGTCAGGGATAGGCGGTCAGCGGGCGTCTATCGCAGACGTTGCACCCCCGGCGTAGAGGAGGGACCTAACCCGTGCGGGTACACGAGCGGAACGTGGTAAGCCCGTAGTCCTCCTTCGGGAAAGCGAGCCGCAAGGCAAGCCGATGGGACTGCGGGTAAAGGATGGTGGAGAAAGCGAAAGCCGTCCTGTAATGGGGCGGATAGGGGTTGCGCCCCCCATACGGGCAACATCACCCCACGCGAGAGCGGGCAGACTTCCACCTGGTCTCTCGTCACGAGAAAGTTGATGGTGACACCGAAACAGGAGTTCGTAGAATAGGAAGCAGCCAAGTAGCTGCTGGCGCGAGCCTGCGTAAGCCGCCGGAAACAGCGACACGGGTGTCGTCTTCAGCGTAGTATCGTGAAGTTGCAGCAGGCCATAGAGCCTGGTGCAGCGCGTCCTGTGAAAGGGGCGTTTGAGTGGCTTGAGCTCCGTGCCGGGAAACTGGCACGCGGGGTTCTTAGGGGGCGGGGCGGCGGCAACGCCGCCCTGCTACCCGACCACCCGACTTGGCTAATCGGCGCTTTATTCGATTGCTCCACGCGCATTATAGTTAACTGGCTGGCGAAGGTGCTCACAACGCAGCCGCCAAGCGGGTGATGCTAGTCCGTTAGCCGCCGATATGACATCAGCTTAATGGACCGGGCAACTCATGGGCCTGAAGGAAGTAGGAGGGCATTCAATGGAGAAGTGGATAGTAACAGGGATCTCTGGAAGTGGACGAGTGGAATTGCTTGACGGAGTAAGACAAGAAGCAGAGTCTCGAGGACGCAGAGTATCTGTTCATGATGTAGGCGAACTCATCAAGCGAGAGGCAATTGCGCATGGCATACCTATCGTTGATGAGCGCTTTCTGGATATGGACAACAGTCAACTTCGCCTTCTCAGAGCATCTGCTTTGAAGGAGGTTGAATTGAGGATTCTAAAGCAACCTGAAGTTGACCTTCACTTGATAGGAATTCACGCAACCTTTAGATGGAAAGGTCGGTTGATCCCTGGGATTTCTTACCCAGATATTCTAAGACTTGCTCCTGATGGGTTCATTACGGTTGCTCATGACGTTCAAGAGGTAATGGACACTAACAGAAGGAATCCAAAGTGGGATGAGTATACTCTACCTACACTTCAAGAGACTCAAGAGTGGATGATGGTTGAGGAGTTCACAACAGAGGTTATGGCAGAGGTTCTTTCAAGACCGATATTCCTGGTTTGCCGCAATCACCGTATTCCGAATTTGACTGATCTACTCCTATCTGACAAGAAGAGAATATACCTTAGCTATCCAATAACTGCTGTTCAGGAAACCCAACCCGAGTTGTTAGAAGAGATTCAGGGTCCGATTCTGGGGAAACTGGAAGATCTATTTGTGGTGTTTAATCCCTTAGCGATTGAGGATATGCCTCTTGCCTCTCCAAGAGCAAAGGAGGGTCTGCTGGAATTCGTTGAGCAATTGACTCCACAAGCGGTAGAATTGATCAAGGCTCGAACAATCGAGCGAGACTTCCAGTTTATTGATCAATCAGATGCCATAGTGGTCTTCTACATGACCGACAAACTCTCGTCAGGCGTTCTTGCTGAGATCTACTACGCCAAGAGAAACCAAACGCCTGTATTCATGGTATATTCGGGCAAGAAGAGCCCTTTCATTGAAGATGCCGTTACAGTCATTGAATCTGATATCGCCTCACTACTATCCAGGTTAGAAGAATTCGCGAAAAACAGACATAAGAACCTTCAACAACCCGGCGGCCAAGTTATGATCGGTGAGGGGATCGCTCCCCTCACCGCCACTCCCGAAGTGGAGTAGGGACGAGATATTGTCAAATGTTGTGGATTAGGCCTCAGTGGCGGCGTAGATCGATGGAGTCTGAGCGAATAAATGATCCTCTGAGGTATCCACCTTCAGCATCTTGGCCTGCCCGTTTGGGAACTTGACACCGGCCCTAACCAGAGCCACCAGGTGAGGTGCATTGACTCTGCGCCAACGTTTCTCAGCACACAACAACAGCTTGAACACCATCGCCAAACCGGCGTTCCGAGAGCCAGCACCTTTGGTCTTCTTCGTCCGGGCTTTGACGGTGGCAAACGGCGATTCGATGGGATTGGTCGTTCGTAGATGGATCCAGTGTTCCGCCGGGAAGTCGAAGAACGTTAACAGTTGATCCTGGTCCTTGGTCAACGTCTCGACGGCTTTGGGATAGCGAGCTACGTATTCTTGGGAGAACCGGGCGATGTCTTCCAGTGCGCTCTCGCGATCCGGGGCTTTCATAATCTCGTGCAGCATTGCCTTCGCCCTGGGCTGCAGTCGTTTGGGCAGCTTATCCAGCACGTTGGCAATCTTGTGTTTCCAGCAGCGCTGTTCTTGCGATTCGGGATACACTTCTCGCAAAGCCGCCCAGAAGCCTAATCCACCATCTCCTATGGCCAGTACCGGAGCAGGCATACCACGGCGTTTCAGGTCTCTCAGTAGGCTGGCCCACGACTTGGTCGACTCTCGATAGCCATCTTCGATGGCGACGACCTCTTTTCGGCCATCTGGTAGCACGCCAACGATCACCAAACACGCCAGGCGATCCTCTTCGAGCCGCACGTTGAAGTAGACACCGTCGGCCCAGATGTAGACGTAGTCTCGGCCTTCCAAGGAGCGCTTGCGCCAGACCCGATACTCGTCTTGCCATACCTCGAGTAAGCGAGTAATCGTCGTAGCCGAGAACCCGATGGCTTCAGGCCCCAAGAGCACTCCCAGCGCTTCCGAGAAGTCCCCAGTCGACAGGCCGCGCAAGTACAGAACCGGCAGGGCCTCCTCCAAACGTGGCGATCGCCGCATGTAGGGTGGCAGAATCTTACTGCTGAAACGGTGATCTGGACGGCGATCGTTCACCCTGGGGGCTCTGACCTTGACAGGGCCTGCTCCCAGTTGAACCGCTCGCGGGTCCTCCCATTGCGAACCACCATCGCGTGATCCAGTTCGTCACGCAGATGGCGCAACTCCTGGACATGTTGTTCCACTTCCAGTTCCAGGGCAGCCAGGATCATCCGACGGGCTCCCTCCCTGGCAAGTTCATCCAGGGACTGTGTGATTTCCGGAACTTTTCCTTCAGTATCACCTGTGGTAATCTTGTACATGGTGTATCCTTTCTACGGCTTCTTGCCGTTCTCGGAGTGTAATTACCCCAAGGATACGCCGCCTGCCTTATTTTGCCAATCCATAACTTTTGATTATAACTCTGCGGCGGCAACAAGAGTGTCAGTTCACGAGGAGGTACGATGAAAACGGTGATTATTTCCGTGCTTTGCATACTGCTCACTGTGGTCCTCTTTGTCCCAGTTGGTTTGTACTTACAGTGGGCCTTGCCTGTTGACGCCCCCTGTGAGTTGGTGTTCTCGCTCTACGGCGTTCCAATCCTAATCGTTGCGCTCGTTCTACTCTGGACGGTGCGAAAGACGAGGGATGACACTACAAGACGGGCAGGCGCAGTCGCTGCAACTTGCCTACTGGTCTCCCTTGCACTGGCCCAAGTCTTCATATGGGTCCCACAGGTTAGTCGACGTATTGGGCCGTGGGTCGAGCTTCAAAGTCTTCTCATTCAAAAATGGAGCGAGGCCGAGGATGCTAGAACCCAGTTGGGCATTCCTACGGATAGGGATCTTACCCGGGAGGAGATGATGGGGATCAAGGCAATGGTCTTTGAGCCTCCAGAGGAGTTTGTCTTTCCACTGGTCAACAAGAAGGTGACTCTCAGG
>DAOUEC010000236.1:0-4836 GCA_034430655.1 Anaerolineae bacterium | reverse complement strand
ACACAGGACCTGATCATCCTGCCTGAGCACGTCATAGCCGGGTGGTGGCGCAAAGAGGGCCACGCGCTTCATCCCGACGACCTGACCACCGTCTTCGAGGCCGCGCCCGAGGTGCTGATCGTCGGCACCGGCGCCTACGGGATGATGCGCGTGACGGAGGAGACCCGCCTCGCGCTGGAAGCGGCCAGCATTCGCCTCATCGCCGCCCCCACTGCCGAGGCCGTGGAGACCTATAACCAACTGCGCGAGAAGACCCGCGTCGCGGCCGCTTTGCACTTGACCTGCTGAATCCGGCGGATACAGGGGGTTGGTAGTGGCGACCTCAGTCGCTCCCCCGCGCGGACGAATGAAGTCGTCACTGCGAACACATTGCCAGCGTCCAGCATCAAGATTTGCAGCGCGGGGCGAAGTGCGGTAGAATGAGAGCAGGATGCAAGAGACAGGAGGCCAAACATGTCCAGCCCATTTCCCGGAATGGACCCCTACCTGGAGGATCCGGTCCGCTGGCCGGATGTGCACCATAGCCTGATCACGTATATCCGTAATGCACTCCAGCCACAGGTGCGCCCGCGCTACCACGCCCGCATCGGTGAACGAGTGTACGTCCTGCAACCGCCCCGGGCGCTGTACCCGGACGTCTTCCTCATCCGGCGGCCCGTCAGAGAGCCCGCACCGGCCACCGTTGCCACACAGTCCCCGGAGGTAGCAGTGGCCGAGGAAGAGTTGGAGGCCCCCATCATCATCACCCTCCCACCGGTCGAGCATCGAGAGGCCTTCATCGAGATCATCCACGCGGCTGGCGACGAAGTGGTGACAGTCATCGAGGTGCTCAGCCCGGCCAACAAGACGCCAGGCGAGGGGCACCGCCTCTACCGCCGCAAGCAGCATGAGGTTCTGAACAGCGTTGCGCACCTGATCGAGATTGACTTGCTTGAGGAGGGGTTACACACGGTGGCGATCTCGGAGGAGGGAAAGGCATCTCTACCGCCGCACCGCTATTTGGTCAGCGTAAACCGGGCGCCAGATGAGTATCGCTTCGAGGCCTACCCCATCCCGTTGCAACGCCGTCTGCCCCGCATTCGCGTGCCCCTGCGGGAACCCGACCCCGACGTGGCACTGGATTTGCAGGCGGTGCTCACGCAGTGTTATGACGACGGCGGCTACGAGGACTTCGTGGACTACCGGCAGCCGCCGCAGGTGACGCTTTCGCCGGAGCAAGCGGCGTGGGTGGACGGTCTGTTGGAGGGCAAAGGGCTGCGCAACGGCGGCGAATGAGAATTCCATACCCACTGGGAAAGTTGCCCACCGAGCACCTGGCCAGGTTGTTGGCCCGCTATGCACCTTCCGACGAGCGTGTCGTCCTGGGGCCGGGCGTGGGGCGCGACGCGGCGGTCATCGCCTTCGGCGACCGCTACCTGGTCGCCAAGACCGACCCCATCACCTTTGCTAGCCGGGAGATCGGCTGGTACGCCGTCCACGTCAACGCCAACGACGTCGCCTGTACCGGCGCGACGGTGCGCTGGTTCCTTGCCACGCTGCTGCTGCCCGAGGCCCACACCGACGAAGCGCTGGTGGACGGCATCTTCGACCAGATCGCCGGGGCGTGCGCGGAGTTGGGTGTGGGGTTGGTGGGCGGACACACGGAGATAACCCACGGGCTCGACCATCCCATCGTCGTCGGTTGCATGCTGGGCAAAGTAGCCCCCGAGCGGCTGGTGCGACCAGATGGCGCCCGGCCGGGCGATGCACTGCTCGTCACCAAGGGCATCGCGGTGGAGGGGACGGCCATCATCGCGCGGGAGAAGAACTGTGGCTTGGCAGAATTAGGCGAATTGTTCCTGGAGCGATGCCGGGGGTTTCTACACGACCCCGGCATCAGCGTCGTGCGCGATGCGGCCGTAGCGATGGCGGCGGGAGAAGTGCACGCCATGCACGACCCCACCGAGGGCGGGCTGGCGACCGGCCTATGGGAACTGGCCGAAGCGGCAGGAGTCGGGCTGGAGGTGAACGAGGCCGCCATCCCGGTCCTGCCCGAGACGCGGATATTGTGTGGGCGGCTGGAGCTGGATCCACTGGGGCTGATCGCTTCCGGTGCACTGCTGCTGGCGGTCGCGCCGGGAGACAATGCCACGATACTGGCCGCGCTCGACGAGGCCGGCATCGCAGCGGCGCACATCGGCCGCGTGGTCGAGCGGGAAAAGGGCGTCGTACTGCAGAACAAGACGGGCGAACGTCCGCTGCCCCGCTTCGAGCAGGACGAGATCGCCCGGCTGTTCGAATAGGCAAAACGATGCCTGCTAACTTGACCTCGCACCTGATCCTGGCAGCAATGCTGGCCTGGTCCCAGGTACTGCAACTGGGCCCCTACGTGGCCGGCGGCATCTTGCTGGCGGCGCTGCTGGGCCAACTGGACCTGCCTCGCCGCTGGGGGCGTTGGTTGAACCACAGTGGGCCGGGAGTGGCGCTGGGAGCAGCCTGCCTGGGCGGGATCTCGCCGCTGTGCACCTACGGCACGGTGCCGGTGCTCGTGGAACTCCTGCGCGGCGGCGCGTCGCCCGGCCCGGCGCTGGCCTTCCTGGTCGCCTCCTCGCTCCTCAACCCCCAGTTGTTCATCATGATGGCCGGCGGGCTGGGGCTGCGCCTGGCGCTGGCGCATGTGGCCGGGGTATTGTTACTCAGCCTGCCGGTGGGCCTGGCGGCCCGGCGGCTAAAACCGGAGGATTTCTTGAGTGCAGGAGTGCTCTCGCCCTGCTCCCATACTCCCATACTCCCCCACACACAGCGGGGGGAAGGAAAGGGGCGAAGGGGAGGAACCAGAGGGCTGTTCCTCTCTCTACTCCGACTCACCGAGACGGTGGGCCTGTACTTCGTCGTGGGCGTGATCCTGGCGGCGCTATTGCAGACGCTGGTCCCGCCGGAGTGGGTCTCGTCGCTCCTGGGCGCGGGCCGCTGGTACGGCGTGCTGCTGGCCGGCGTTCTGGGCGTGCCGTTCTACGCCTGCGGGGGCGGGGCGGTGCCGGTCATCGCTGGATTGCTGGCCCAGGGGATGAGCCCCGGCGCGGCGCTGGCCTTCTTTCTGGCCGGGCCGGCCACGCGGCTGACGGCACTGGCGGCGCTGGGCACGCTGCTCAACCGGCGGGCGCTGATCGTCTACATGGCATACGTCGTCGCAGGGGCAGCGCTGGCGGGGACTGCGCTCAATCTGGCGCTGGGCACTTGATGCTGGTGGCTGGATACTGGATGCTGGATACTCGGTGCGGGATGCTGGATGCTGGAGGCCGAGGTGAAGAGACGATGGAAACTGATCGCGCTGGTGGGATTGCTGGCGCTGTTGGGCGGCGCGAGTGCACTGCAACATCGGGCAGCCTATTCCAGCCCGGCCAACGGGCCCACTGAAATCGCCATCGTGCAGGCGACGTCCTGGCCAGTGCCGGATGCGGAGATCGAAACGCTGGTGCGCCAGGCGGTGGCATTGGCTGGCGGGTTGGACAGTATCATCGAACAGGGCGACACCGTGGTGATCAAGCCTAACGTGGTCTGGGGGGCTGACCCTGACGAGGGGTACACCACCGATCCCCGCGTGACCCGCGCCGTGGTCCAACTGGCACAGGAGGCTGGCGCAGGGGAGGTCATCATCGCCGATGGCGCGGCGTTGTATCGCGACGGGCACGACGCCCGAGGCGCGACCGTCGAGGCCTTCCGCCTCTGCGGATACGACGCCGACGGCAATATGGTAGACGACACCACCGGCGCGCCTCTGGTGGACCTCAACGACAGCGGCGGGCTCGACCAGCACGATCCCAACCTGGTGCGGCTGGTGCACCTGCAGAACGGGCTCATCTGGACCGACTACTGGCTGCCCAACGTGATCCTCGACGCCGACGTGCTCATCGGCGTGCCGGTGCTCAAGAACCACTCCTACGCTGGGGTCACACTGGCGCTCAAGAACCAATTCGGCATTCCCCCCTCCGACATCTACCACCGCGCCGGGTTACAGACGTACAAGTGGGCGCTCTCGCACGGCCCCGACGACCTGGGGCGGCACATCGTGGATCTCAACCTGGCCCGCCCGCTCGACTTCGCCGTCCTGGACGGGCTGCGGGGGATGACCGATGGCCCTACCGGCGGGACGCTGACCGATCCACCGTTGCGGCTGATCCTGGCCGGGGCTGACCCGGTGGCGTTGGACACGGTGGGCACACTGGTGATAGGGTACGACCCCGCCACCGTCCCTTACCTGGGCTGGGCCACCGGGGCCGGACTGGGCAGCGACGATGTGGCACAGATCACCGTGCGCGGGCTGCGCGTCAGCCAGGTGCGGCGCGACTTCCCGGCCCCCTACGGCAACCCGCCGGCGCAGCGGGCCGAGGCGACCCCGCCCTCCATCGGCATCACCGCCCCGGGCGAGGGCTACGTCGTCGTGGAGGGGGCCACGGCGTGGGCTACCGCGTCGGACGACGAGGCCGTCGCCAAGGTCGAGTTCTACGTAGGCGATGAGTTGCAAGCCGTCGTCACCGCCCCACCCTACCAGGCCACGCTCGACCTGAGCGCGCATCGCGGACAGACCGTCACGTTGCGCGCCGTGGCCTACGATTACGCGCTCAACGACGCCGAGGATAGCCGCACAGTCACGGTAGTG
Source organism: Anaerolineae bacterium (assembly GCA_034430655.1). GTDB lineage: Bacteria > Chloroflexota > Anaerolineae > B4-G1 > B4-G1 > JAUWNP01. Next base: position 197 of record DAOUEC010000236.1, on the reverse strand, counting down.
CGAGCTCCCGCGCCAGGCGCTGCCTCATTCCAGACCGCCACGCTGACCATCCCTACCTACCCATATTCCGGTTTCCTGCATAGCCGCCTGGACGCACAATACAACATCACCTACCGCTATCTGGACCGCGCTGCCTACAATGCCTCCCACCCCACGCCATCCCCGGAGGACTACACGCTGCTGGTGCTGGAGAACGA
>DAOUEC010000235.1:0-1921 GCA_034430655.1 Anaerolineae bacterium | reverse complement strand
GCTCATAACCCGGAGGTCCCAGGTTCGAATCCTGGCCCCGCTACCTGAGAGCAACCGTAGACCACAGGGCTACGATTTTCTGGTAGACCCGGCGATGTTCGGTTCGCAGAATCCTGTCAGAAGGAGGATTTTGAATGAACCGAAGATCACCGGGTTTGTTGCTTTCTAAAGCCGTCACCGGCTTCCAATATTACAAGACTGCGGAAGGCCTCAGCCCCACGACTCTCGACAGCTACAGGCGCATCCTCGATAAGTGGGTTGCCCACATCGGCGATATCGAAGTTGACCAGGTGACCACGCAGGATCTGCGCGCTTACCTCGCCTAGCTGCGCACCGACTACAAACCGTGCCGACTAGCAGGAGGCGATCACCCCCTCTCGCCCAAAACAATTCGCAACGTCTGGGTGGCTCTGTCATCTTTTTTCACCTGGGCCAGTGTCGAGTTTGGCTCTCCCAATCCCATGAAAGGAGTCCCAGCTCCGCGATTCGAGATAGCTCCAGTCGAGCCGTTTTCCAAAGAGGAGGTCGAAGCCCTGCTCAAGGCATGCGAGTTCTGCCGGGAGGCAAACACCAGGGACCGCAGACGTTTCACGATGCGGCGGCCCACTGCCAGACGAGATCGCGCCATCATCCTGACCTTGCTGGACACCGGTCTGCGAGCTACAGAACTGTGCTCATTGACCATTGGCGACGTTGACCAGAAGATGGGCAGAATTGAAGTGAAACATGGCCCAAGGGGCGGCGCCAAGGGCAACAAAGGACGCGTCATCTTTCTAGGCAAGTCGGCTCGTCGCGTCTTATGGCGCTATCTGGCCGAACGTGAAGATGGTGAGGATCCTGATGCGCCCTTGTTCTTGGGCATATTCAACCGTCCGCTGAACAAGAATGGGCTACGCCAACTGATCGCAGGACTGGGTAAGAAGGCTGAAGTCAAGGATTGCTATCCCCATCGGTTTCGGCACACTTTTGCAATCACATACCTGCGCGCTGGCGGGGATTTGTTCACGCTTCAGGCTCTGTTGGGGCACAGCACGCTGGATATGGTGAGGCGTTATGCCCGGATCGCAGAGATTGATATACAGCAAGCCCATCGCCGTGCCAGCCCGGCAGACAACTGGCGACTGTGAAGCATTTGGTCCTCAACACCATTACCGCACCAGTCGCTCAGCTATGACAACCAATGCCTGGGATAGCTCTGCATCAGACAGACTGCGAATGAACGCCGCCAGGTTGCCATCCACCGGCGGCCGCGCCGAGGTGCAATCAGCCAGCCGGGCAATGCGCTGCTGGACCTCATTGCCTGCCAGGGGGGCATAGATGCTGTCCGTGACACGGATATCCTCGTGCATCAAGTTCATACTGACGGCTTTGTAGTCAGCCATCGTTTGCGCGTGCTGCAAGGCATAGACAGCGTGGCCGTGGCGGAACTTGTGGGGTGATTTGTACGATAGGCCAGCGGCGGCGAAGAGTTTGCGCATCCGCCTGGCAATAGCGACATTTCGATTAGCCCCAGGCGGGTTGGCCGAAAGCGTCTGCTCGCCCCAACGGCTGACAGTCGGTGTGTACCACATAGCATCGGGGGGCAGGCGCGCCCGGACGAGCGTGTCCCACTGTTCAACCACGGTCAACAGTTCGGGAATCTCCAACAAGTAAGTGGTCGCAGTCTTGCCGTTCTTCGTCCTGACACCGAGCGACGGCCACTGCTTAATCGTCCGGCCTGTCACGTCCACAGCTTCCAGCGGTAGCGAGCCAAGCGCGCCGGCTCGCATCCCTGATACATAGAGGAGTGCTGCACCGGCCTGATCGCGCCGCAGCGCCAAGTTATCTTTCTCGATCTCCAGAGCAGCTAACTGCAGTGCTTCGTCCAGCGTGACAAACTCGTGATTTGGCAGCGGTTCGACGCTGCGGGGCGGTCGTAGCA
>DAOUEC010000234.1:0-1808 GCA_034430655.1 Anaerolineae bacterium | reverse complement strand
CCAGCGAGAAGCGCTCTCTCTCCCCCTGTCTGGCTTGGCCGCATCCGTGAGCGGCAAGTAAGACCGTCTCAGAGGCTTCCAGGTCGAACAGGACAACGCTGGCCCGCTGGCAGGGCACCAGTTGCCGAATGTGGCGCAGCGCGGCTTGCGCGATCTCCTCCAGTGAATGTGCGGCCAGAATGGCGCTGTCAATTTCGTGCAGGATTCTCAACCGTCCGGCATGCCCCCGCAGCGTCTTTTCCGCCCGCCGGACCTCCGTGATGAGTGCCGCGCGAATCTGTTCTTGCTCCGTCAGGATCGTCTCGTGGGCCTGCCGGAGGAAACCGGTCGCCAACCCCCCGAGCAGCGCAGCCAGGCGGGGCTGCAGCGCAACTGCCTGGTCGGCGGGCAACCCCTCGACGAGCCGGTGCGCCAGCACCTCCTGCGTTTGGCCCAATGCCTCGGGCTCAATGTAATGGAGGCTGGCCAGTGACGCGCCGATGGCCTCAGCCTGGCCCCGCTCGAATGGCTCCGCGAGCAGAAGCGTGACGACCTGTTCAGTCAGTTCGAGCAAGCGCTGGCGCACTTCTGTCGTGCTGAGGGGTACGAAGCCGGTTCTTGCGATGGCTTTGTGCCAACTATCGGTGATGGCATCACAACGACGGCGTAGGGTCTCTTGGAGTTGGGACCATTCTGCTGAGTTCATGTGCTCCTGATGTAGAACCTGCAGCCGGGCTTTCTACGGCTTGCGCCCAACTCCAACGAAGCCCATAATTCGTTCTGGCCGGTCGAGGAGAGGATCGCCGGGTCCTTCTGGCCGCCAAAGTGGGGTACGAACCAACCCTGGTTCGACCAGTTCAAACCCATCGAAGAATTGCTGGATTTCAGCATACGAGCGCATTCTGTTTTGGGCGGTAGACCTGGCATAGAGCCTGGAAACTCGCTCGTAGACGTCGTGTGCAACGCCCTCGAGTGAAGCGTGTGAAATAGCCACGTAACTACCCGGCGCCAGGGCGTCGCGCAGGGTGCGAACTGCGCCGTATGCCTCCTCGTCGTCGGTGACGTAGTGGAGAACGGTTAACATCAGAATCCCCACCGGCTGGCTGAAGTCAAGCAGGTTCTTGACCTCTACGTGGTTGAGAATCCGTTCCGGTTGGCGGACGTCGGCCTGGATGGCGGTGGCGTTGGGGTTGTCTTGAAGTATGGCGTTGCTGTGCGTTACGGCGACGGGGTCTATGTCCACGTAGACGACGCGAGCGGCCGGGTCAGCCATCTGGGCCACTTCGTGGACGTTGCCAACGGTGGGTATGCCGGAACCGATGTCGAGGAACTGGTCCAGGCCCTGTGCGACGAGGAAGTTGACCGTGCGGCGCAAGAACGCACGGTGGGACTGTGCGGCCAGTCGCATCTCGGGATCGAGTGCGAGCATTTTCTCGGCCACCATTCGATCGGCTTCAAAGTTGTGGTAGCCGCCAATAAGGTAATCGTATATGCGGGCCGGGTTGGGCTTATCTAGCGCAGTCTCGTCGGGTGACCATGTCTTCGTATCCATCTTGTTTGGTTCCTTTCATGCTTTCGGTTCTCTGGGATTTCGCGGGGTGCTCTAAGCGGATGTGCCGTCCACGTTCCTTATCTTGAAGCGTGAATCTTCTTGTTATCAGAGATGATTGTAGCATAGACTGCCAGGCTACGCAAACTGTTTCCGTGCGAGCGTATCGTATTTGGACAGGCCCGCCGGTGATTGAAATCACCGGCTGATACCACGAAGTGCGTTGAAAACGCACTGGCGGAACCTGTTTCCAACAGGTTTTAAGTATCAGCGGGGCGTT
>DAOUEC010000233.1:0-26735 GCA_034430655.1 Anaerolineae bacterium | reverse complement strand
GTCCGCCAGGCCATCAAGATCCTCGATACCTACGGCGGCGTCTTCGTCGCCGACGTCGTCGGCCTGGGCAAGACCTTCATCGGCACCACCCTGCTCAAGCACTATGCCCTCTATCGCGGCGCCCGCCCGCTCATCGTCTGCCCCGCCTCCCTGGTGGAGATGTGGGAGTGGTTTGTGGAACGCTACCAGATTGACGCCCCGGTCATCTCAATGGGCCTCCTCAGTCAGAAGGGCAACGAGCGCATGTTGGTTGACAACTGGCGCTACCGCGACCGTGACCTGGTGCTGGTGGACGAGTCCCAGAACTTGCGCCATAGAGATACTCAACGCTACGCCGCCCTCCAACTCTTCACGCACACCCGGCCCACCATCCTGCTGACCGCCACCCCGCGCGCTACCAGCGCCTGGGACATCTACCAGCAGATCAGGCTCTGGCATCCTCAGGATACCACTTCCATCCCCATCAACCCGCCCAACCTGCCCGAGTTCTTCAATAAGGTCGAACCGCGCAACCAGGACCCGCCCAGCCGCGACCTGCAGGAGATCCTCAACCACATCCTCATCCGCCGCACTCGCCGCCACGTCCGCACCTATTACCCCGATGCCCGGATCAACGGCCAGCCCCTCGTCTTTCCTGACCGCCAACTGGAGACCATCACCTACAGCATCGAGGAGACCTACCGTGGCCCTGACGACACAGCGGGGGAGAGCCACGTCTACAAGCGGTTGCATGACCTGATGGGCCAACTCACCTACGCCCGCTACGCCCTCTTCGACTACGCACTGCCCGAACGCCAGGACGAGCCCCAATACCAGGAACTTCAACGGGCTGGCGCTGCCCTGCGTGGCCTTATGCGCGTCATGCTCTTCAAACGCTTCGAGTCCAGCGTCGAAGCCTTCCGCCAGACCGTCAACCGTCTCAGACACCTGCAACGTGCCTTCCAGGGTGCCCTGGATCGTGGCCTGGTGCCAGCCGGCGACGAGGCCACCGACATTCTATACAAGTCCGACCTCGACGATGAACTCAGCCTCTACGAGGCCCTGGAGCGCGCCAGCACCCGCTACCCGATCATTGACTTCGACACACCCAAACTCCAGACAGCCCTGGATACCGACATCATGCTCTTGGACGAGATGGCCCGCCTGGTCGAGCCCATCGGTCCCCAGGAGGATAGCAAACTCCAGCAACTCATTTCCATGATGACCACAGGCCACACCCGCTCCAGCCACCGTCCCCTGCCCGGCGACCTGCTCCACGGCAAGGTCCTTGTGTTCACCCAGTACGCCGACACCGCCCACTATCTCTACGATAACCTCAAGCACCTGGGTTCCATCCGCGCCGTCGAGAGCGACACCAAAGACCGTGGCCGTATCATCTTACGCTTTGCCCCCAAAGCCAACAACTACCAACTCCGCCCCGGCGACGAGGAACTGCGCATCCTGGTCTCCACCGACGTCCTCAGCGAGGGCCTCAACCTTCAGGACGCCAACCACGTCATCAACTACGACCTGCACTGGAACCCCATCCGTCTCATCCAGCGCGTCGGCCGCGTGGACCGCATCGGCACCGAGCACACCACTGTCTACGCCTATAACTTCCTCCCCGAGGCCGGTCTGGAGGACGAGTTGGGCATCGAACATCGCCTGGAGCGCCGCATTGCCGAGATCCATCGCACCATCGGCGAGGACGCCGCTATCCTGCACAGGAGCGAGCGGATCAACCAAGAGGCCATGTACGCCATCTATCGCGGCGACGAGAGCGTCTTGGAAGAAGAACCCGAAGCCGAGGTGTTCAACTTGCTGGAAGCGGAAGAACTCATGCGCCAACTCCAGCGCACCGACCCCGACCGCTTCCAGGAGATCGCCTCTATGCCCGACGGCGTCCGCAGTGCCCGTCAGGCGGTTGGCGAGCCTGGCCTGTTCGTTTTCTGCCAGGCCGGGGGCTATCAGCGCCTCTACCTGGTTGACGAAGAAGGCCACCGCACAGCCGATCCTCAGCAGGCCATCCGCGCTATTCGCTGCGAAGAGGACGAGCCTACATTGGCCCTGCCGTCCGGCATCAATGAGCGCATCGCCGCCGTCAAAGCCGACTTCGACGCCGAGGTCCGCGCCCGCGAGGCCGAGATACGCCATCGGGTAGGCAGTGCCTTGGGTCGCGACTACGCCCTCGCCGAACTGCGCCTCGTCTTCGAGGCCGAAGAGGACCCGGAGGAAAAAGCGCGTCTGGCCCTCCTGTCCGAGATCTTCGCCAGCGTTCCCTTGACCGCCCGCGCCCATCGTGAACTCAACACCCTGCGTCGCAGCAAGATTACGGGTCAGGCCCTGGTTGCGCAACTCCTGCGCATCGTCCGCGACTACAACCTGGAGGAAGCCCACCGCGCCGCTGCCGACCGGGCCGAGGAAGTGGTGCTCATCCCGCGCATCGTCTGCAGCGAGGCCCAGCTTTGATCTGAGAAGCACGTGACCAGGGATTAGGAAATGACAACGCCATTGCCCAAGCGCTCCCGCGCCCACGTGTTGGAGACCCTTTCGCGCCAACACGTCGAATCCATCTTCCCCGCCGAGTGGATTTGCCGCCGCGTTGAAGGCGACTATGGCCTCGACCTCCGCGTCGAAATCGTCGCCGACGAGCAGGTCACCGCCCTCGAGTTCTCCACCCAACTCAAAGCCATTGACTACCTCTCCCCAGGCCGCCCCCCCCCTTCCAACTCCCCCCCGACCTCCCCACCTTCACCGGCCGCCACGACTACCTGGCCGACCTGGACACCCTCCTCCACCCCGGAGCCGGCCGCACCGTCGGCCTCGTCGGTCAGCAGATCGGGCGCGGCCTCGACGACGCGGCGGGATAATGACCAACTCCGGTTAGTGCACACCGGAATGGGGGAGGAGGCAAAAAGATGGCGTGCGCGTGCCGCCGGGGACACAACAACGGAATGGGACATAAACGGATTGTTCCTGTCGGCTCTGCGCGGATTAGCGGGGTGCTCGAAGCGGGTGTGTCACCCGCACCCCACGTCTGGAGGCGGCGTTATCGTCTCAACCCACGGACGGGGGTGGCACACCCCACAGGCCGCCCGGCGATGAAGTCGTCGGGCTAAGGAGCGGCGGGCGATGAATCGCCCTGAGCAAGTGCGCTTCACGCAAACGAGCAAGCGATTCTAAGCCCAATACCGTTCAGTTAAGGATCTGGAGTTGAGGCTTCAGCCGGGTTTTTCCGCCTAAAGGCTCCACTCCAACTGCTTATCTAAACCGTATTGATTCTAAGCCCGATTTATCGGGCGCCGCTCCGTAGCCGGGGCACTTTATGCCCCGGCAGCACTGGGCGGTGTGCACTTTTCCTTTTCCCCTCCGCTCCTTTCCCAATCCGCTCCTTTCCCAATCCGTTGTTGTCAATCCGCTGTTGTCAATCCGTTGTTGTCTCCTCCACCAGCACAAACAACAGGTCATTCACATTCGTCCCCGTTGGGCCGGTGCGGATCAAGCCTCCCCCCTGCGAGTGCGGGGGGGATGAGAGGGGGGGCGCTTTACCCAGCGCGTCGAAGAAGGGATAACTGTCGTTGGCCTCCAGCGCCGCCCGGGGGTCGAGCCCCAGCGCCCGGGCGCGGGCCACCGTCTCGCCGCTGACGACCGCGCCGGCAGCGTCGGTGGGGCCGTCGGTGCCGTCGGTCGCCAGCGCCATCACGAGCACGCCCGGCCAGCCGTCCAACGCCAGCGCCGCCGCGAGCGCCAGTTCCTCGTTGCGCCCGCCTTTCCCCTCCCCGCGTATCGTCACCGTCGTCTCGCCGCCCCACACCAGGCAGGCCGGCGGGGACAGGGGATCGCCGTGGGTGCGTATCCCCTTCGCCAGCGCCGCCGCCACCTTCGCCACCTCCCGCGCCTCTCCCTCGACGTAAGTGCTCAGGAGCAGCGCGTTGAACCCCAGCGCACGTGCCTTCTCCACCGCCGCCAGCGCCGCCAGCCGGTTGGAGCCGACGACGACGTGCTGCACCCGCTCGAAGGCCGGGTCGCCCGGCTTGGGCGTCTCCCGAAGCCCCCCCTCCCCCATACTCCCATACTCCCACACTTCCGCCGGGGGATAAGAGGGGGGTTCTTCCTCCCCCCTCATAGGGGGGACTGAGGGGGGTCGAATCCCGTACCGCTCCAGCACCTTCCGCGCGTCCGCCACCGTCGTCGGGTCGGGCACAGTGGGACCAGAAGCGATGACGTCGAGCGGGTTGCCTACCACGTCGGAGAGGACGAGAGTGACCAGCGTGGCCGGGGCGGCCAGGCGGGCCAGGTTGCCGCCCTTGATGCGCGAGCAGTGCTTGCGCACGGTGTTCACTTCGTGGATCGTCGCGCCGGAGCGGAGCAGCGCGCCGGTGAGGGCCTGCAGGTCGGCCAGGCCCAGGCCTGGCACAGGCAGCGTCAGCAGCGCCGAGCCCCCGCCCGAGATGAGGCACAAGACCAGGTCGCGCTCCGTCGCACGGGCAACGCAGTCGGCGACGGCCTGCGCCCCGCGTATGGAGTTCTCGTCGGGCACCGGATGTCCCGCCTCTATAACTTGAAACCTGAAACCTGCAACTGGCCAGCCGCGAGTGTGCCCATATTTAGTTACTACGACGCCCCCGGTCAACCGCCCGCCCAGGACGTCCGCGATGGCGGCGGTCATCGGCACAGCGGCCTTCCCGCCCCCGACGACGAACACGCGCTCGTAGTCGCGCAAATCGTAGCGCCGGTCGGCGACGATGAGCGTGTCTCCCTCGCGGCGGACGTGCTGGCGCACGGCGGCTCCCGGTTCGATGGCGGCCAGTGCGGCCTGTTGTAACTCGGCGGCGACAGCACGCAGATCCAGTTCAGGCATAACATCAACCTCCCAGACTCTCGGCGCAGCTCGCGCGAGACGACCCCGAGGACAGGGGCTACGAGCAAGTAAGTGCGACTCTTGCTAACTGCCTGACGGCTACTCCTCCAGTGCCTTGACAGCGGCGGCTGCCGCTTCCTCGGGAGTGGCCCGTCCCCTCAACACCGCCTCCAGCGCCTCCTGCATCGCCGGCCCGACGGCTGCCATCACCTCCGGCCGGGGTGGGGGGACAGCAGCCTCCATCACGCTGCGTAGTATAGCCCGGTCGGCGCCCGATATATCCCACAGTCGCAGCGCGCCGCGCGTGCCTGGCAGGTAGCCTGCCGCCCACGTCCACTGCGCGCTGTGGTCGGGCGCGATGAGCCAATCGAGCAACAGCATCGCCAGCGACTGGCGCGCCGGGGCGCCGGTGACCATCGCCACCGCCCAGCCCCGGGCGATACTGAAGGGCTGCCCGTCGTGGGTGGGTACCGGCGCAGCGGCGACGGTCTCGTCGGCCTCGAACCAGTAGCGGCTGGCCGGCACCACGGCCATGCCCCCCTCCCCGGCCTGGAATTGCTCCCACGCCTGGTCTGCGTCCGCGATGTCCAAAACGACCGCCGGCGAGATCACGGTGGTGCTGATGCACGTGCTGTAGAAACTGAGCACGCTTACCATCGCTTCCTCGTCCAGCCACGGTTCGCCGTCCGGGTCAGTCAGTTTGCCGCCAGTGGCCAGGTACTGGGTCAGCGTGGCATCGTTGACCTGACGGTCGTGTCCCCTGGCTGGGAACAAGAAGGGAGCCGGGGCAGAGATGACCTGTGTCCAGGAGACAGGGGGCGACTCGAACAAGGCGGGGCGGTAGGCCAGGTGTTGCATGTCGGCAGCGACGACGAAGCCCATCGTCTGCTCCCCCACTTCGCCCAGCGCCGTGGCGAAGGGGAAGCGATCGGTGGTTATGGACGGCGACAGGAGATCGTCGAGCGGCTGGATGAGATCAGAGCCAGCGGCAGTCTCCAGACCGGCCGCGTCCAGCACCACCAGATCGGGCATGACCGAGGGGGCTGCGTCCCGCGCGGTACGGAGGAAGTCAAGCAGCCCGCCTCGCCCGTGGGCCTTCTTCGCGACCACCTCGACCTGGATATCGGGGTAGGCTGCGCTGAAGTCATCCAACTGCTGCGCGAGGACGTCGGCGCCCGGCCTATCACCGTAGGGACTGAACTGCTCTGGCACCCAGAGGGTCAGGGTGATGATCAGCGGCTGGGGCTGTGGTGTGAGGGTCGGCGTCGAGGTAGGGGGTGGAGGTGTGGGCGATGGGCGAGGGGAAATCGGGGTGGCGGTCGGCGTCAGCGGCAGGAAGCCACAGCCGGTCAGGGTCAAAAGCAGCGCAATGATCAATGACCAATGATCAATGACCAATGACCAATGATCAATGATCAATGACCAATGACTAATGACTAATGACAAATAACCAATGCCTACGTTGACGAAAGAGAGTCTTTGGGATTGCATAGCGCCTCCGTGTTGCGAGATTCTTCATTTCGTTCAGCAAGTTGATGATTTGGTCAACCGATTACTGCGCTCCCCAGTTTACCAATCTACCGATCTACCAGTTTCCCAATTATAGCACAACCTGCCTCCAAACCCCACTTGTCAACCACGCCAGGTTAGGGTATGATTGGCGCGCTCTCCTGGGAGGCCAGAGCGTAATGACCAAACCCCAAACCCCAAATCCCAAATCGGCCGTTGGTCATTCGTCATTGGTCATTAGTCATTGGTCATTGGTCATTCTTATCCTCTTCCTGGCCGCCGTGCTGCGGTTGTGGCGATTGGATAGCGTGCCGCCTGGCTTCACCCACGATGAGGCCGGCCACGGTCACGACGCCGTCGCCATATTGCGTGGTGCCCGGCCCATCTACGAGACGGTTGGGTACGGCCGCGAGCCGCTGTACGATTACCTGGTTGCCGGCCTGATGGCGTTGCTTGGCCCCACCGGCCGCGTGCTGCGATTCTCTGCCATACCCTTTGGCCTGGTTACGTTGCTCGCCACCTTCGCCTGGACGCGACTGGCCTTCGACGGCCCCACGGCGCTGGCGGCCGTGGCCTTCCAGGCCGCCTCGTTCTGGTCGCTATCCACCAGCCGGCAAGCCCTGCGCTCCGGCCTCCTGCCCGCCTTGTTCACGACCGCCGTCTACCTTTACTGGCGCTCGGTCTATCAACCAACCAACCAACCGACTGACCGATCAATCAATTGGCAGGTGGGGCTATTCGCCCTGCTCATCGGCGCCACGCTGTATACGTACATCCCGGCTCGCGTGCTGTGGATCGTCTTCCCTGTCTTCCTGGTTTACCTGGCGCTCCTCCACCGGGCGACTTTCCGCCGCGTGTGGCTCCCCACGCTGATCGCCGTCCTGATCGGCCTGCTCCTGGCCGCGCCGCTTTTCGCCTACCTGCGGGCACACCCGGGAGCGGAGCAGCGCCTGGCTATGCTGGACGCCCCCTTGCAGGTGCTGATGACCGGGGACGTTTCCGCCATCCTGAAGCGGGTTTGGAGCGGCATGGCAGGGTTCCTCATTCCCGGAAGGGGCGATGATTTCCTCGCCTACACCATCCCCGGTCGCCCGATCTTCGACCCGCTGACCGGCGTGCTGTTCCTGGCCGGCGTGGGGCTATGCCTGGCGCGCTGGCGTGAACCGGCCTGCGCTTTCTCCTTGACGTGGTTTCTCGTCGGCATCTCCCCCTCGCTTGTCACCGGCGCGACCGCCAGCACCACCCGCAGTATCGCGGCGCTGCCGGTCGTGTTCCTCTTCCCGGCACTGGCCGTCGTGGCGGGTGCACGATGGGTGGCGGCGCGCTGGGGCCCGCGGGCTGCCTGGGCCGTCGGGCTGGGATTTGCCGGGCTGATCCTCGTCACCGGCGCGATCTCCGCCCGCGATTACTTCACCACGTGGGGCGAGTCGCCAGACGTGCGGGCCGCCTATCAATGCACGCTCGTCGAAACCGCGAGATACCTGGATGCCCTACCGGGGGGCGGGGTCGTGGCGCTTTCAACCGTCTACCCGAACGCGCCGCACGCCCCCTACGTCTTCGAGATGAGCCTGCACCGGCGTGACCGTTCGGCTGAGCGCTCACGGCGAAGCCTTTCGCTGCGCTGGTTCGATGCTCGCCGGGCGCTTCTCCTCCCACCGGAGCCAGCCGCCCGGCTGATTGCTCCTTCCAGCGCGTCCCTCCACTCATACTTCGCTGACCTGCCTGGTCTCCGCCTCCGGGAGCGCGTGACGTTGCGCCCTGACGATCTGGACCCCTTCTTCGTCGTCTACGACTGGGAGCCGCAGGTCGCGCTGGCTGCCCTGCAGGAACGGGCACAGGGCGCACTGTTGGATCTGGCGCTGCCGGTGGAATTCGGCTACGCTTTGCGACTCATCGGCTACGATCTGCGCACTCCGGCGGTCGCGCCAGGCGGGACCGTCGAACTGGTCACCCTCTGGCAGGTGACCGACCCGCGATCGTTGCGACTTCGGGACTCGTCCGGCGTCAATGCGGAACTGGTGCTGTTCACCCACGCGCTGGACGCGGCGGGCACCGTCGTCGCCCAGGAGGATCGGCTCGATGCGCCGGCCTGGGACTGGCAGGCAGGGGACGTGATCGCGCAACTGCACCGCTTCACGCTGCCGCCCGACCTTCCTCCAGGGCCGGTCGCGCTCGAAGTCGGCGCGTACCGGCGCGCCGATCTGACCCGACTGCCCGTCCTGGCAAACGGCGTCGTCGTGGGTGACCGTGTTCTCCTGGGGCCGGTGGAGGTCACGCGCAAATGACCAAATCCCAAATCCCAAATCCCAAATTGGTCATTGGTCACCGGTCATTGGTCATTTCCCCCTGGTGGGAGTGGGGATTGCTCGCCCTCATCCTTCTGCTGGCTGCTTTCCTGCGTCTCTATCGCCTGGACTCCATCCCGCCTGGCCTGACACACGACGAGGCGGACTTCAGCCGCGATGCCATCGCGGTGTATCGCGGTGCGCGACCATTATACGTAGCCACGTATGGCTATCAGGATGAGCCTTTCATGCACTATGCCAGCGCGATAATGATGTCGGTGATAGGTCCCAGTTACCTTGCGGTGCGTGCCACGTCGGCATTGTTCGGTGTGATCCTGGTGTTTCTCACCTTCCTGTGGGCACGCATAGCACTCGGAACAGGAGTCGCGCTCGGCGCAGCGGCCTGGCTGGCTGTCTCATATTGGCCCGTCTCGACGAGCCGTTTTGCTGTGCAGGTCGAGCCAATCGCCAGCCTGGCTACGCTGGCGAACATCTTCTTCTGGCTGGGGGCGGGTCTGGGTCGCCGGGAATCTGGTGGCCAATGGCGTGCCATGGCGTACTGGGGCTTTTTCACCCTGTGTGTAACCGCGTCCATCTACGCTTATGAGGCTTCGCGCATCACGTGGGTCTTATTCCCGCTATTCAGCCTCTATCTGGTCTTGGTGCATCCAGACTTATTCAAGCGAAACTGGTGGAAGGTGGCGCTCACGCTGACAATAGCCGCCCTGCTCTCTCTGCCACTGCTCACACATCCGGCCGCCTGGGACCGCGCCGGCAGACTCGCCACACCGTTGGAAGCACTGACGAGGGGCTCATTTGGTCCGCTTCTCGTGTGTATACGCGACGTGCTCGCCATGTTCACCTTCAAAGGCGATCCCTTCGTCACCTACAATCTACCCGGGCGCCCAATCTTTGATCCGGTCACCGGACTGCTGTTCTGCAGCGGGATTTTGATGTGCCTGTGGCGCTGGCGCAAGCCCGCCTATGCTTTTACGCTGCTCTGGCTCGTCACCGGGATTGCGCCTTCGATGCTGACTGGTGTTCACAGTGCTTCGTTGCGCAGCATCGTCGCTCAGCCAGCCACATACGTTGTCCCCGCCCTCATATTTGCCGAGGTCATCGGTTGGTTGACCCGTCGCTTCAGACTGTCGGCCATGCCCGCTATACTTGTGGGACTCGTGCTCGTGGTGACCAGCAGCGGACTGATTACCTATCACGACTACTTTGTGCGCTGGGCTAGTTCACCAGAGACTCAGGCAGCATATTTCAGCGACCTATTCCAGGCAATCCGCTACCTCGATACCACCTATGTAGATCGCCCTATTGTATTCTCTTCCCCTTTCCCCAACCTTCCGCACGACCCATACGTCGCTGAAGTCATGCCCACACGACACAATCTGGACATTCGCTGGTTTGACGGGCGGGGAGCCCTCGTGTTCCCAGCCTCCCCCTCCGCGCGCCTCGTTGTGCTGTCACGCTCACCCCTTGACCGCTTATTAAGCGGAGGACTGGATGCCTATCATAGCGCACGTGTGCCAGTCGAAGGCAGCGAGAATTTCTTCGACGTCTTCGATTGGGAACCGGCGAGCACGCTGGATGCAGTACACCAGTTCTGCGGAGATACGGCGGTCGGGACAGATGAACACCTGGTACTGCCCGTAGACTTCGGGCACAGTGTGCAATTGGTCGGCTATAGCCTGGAGCCTCCCACCATCGTCGCAGGCGATACCATTTGCCTGGTAACGTTATGGCGCGTTCTCAGCACGGAGGCTCTTGGTGCTGTGCCCCCAGAGTTATACGGATACGACGCGGTCATTTTTGTCCACGTGTTGAATGGCGACAACAAGGTCGTGGCACAAGAAGATAGGCTTGACGCCCCGGCGTGGAACTGGAGGCCAGGTGATGCTTTCGCGCAGGTGCATCATCTCACGATAGAACCCGGTCTTCCCCCTGGTCGCTACGACGTCGAGATTGGTCTATATACCATGCCCGACCTGCGACGCTTGCAGGTATACGCCGGCGGTGAGGCAAAAGGCGATCGTGTTCTGCTCAGGCCGGTAGAGGTCACAAGCCAATGACCAAATCCCAAATCCCCAATCCTAAATTGGTCGTTGGTCATTGGTCATTGGTCATTACCCTGCTCCTGCTCACCTGGGGCCTGCGCCTCTGTTGCCTGGAGGATGTCCCTCCCGGCTGGCGTGACGACGAACTGATCAACATCCACGCCCTCTCCGGCGAACTGTTGGCGGGCCGCTTCCCCCTGTATTTTACCGGGGCCTCCGGCCACGAGCCGCTCTATCACTACCTGCACGCTGGCGTGCACGCCGTGCTGGGCTTCAACGTGCTGAGCGGACACCTGCTCTCCGTCGCCTGCGGTACCCTCACCGTCGCCCTGACATACAGCCTGACCCGCCGCCTTTTTGGGCGTACGACTGCCGCTATCGCCTCGCTGATGCTGAGCACCTCCTTCTGGTCACTGATGTACAGCCGCACGGCGATCCGCCACATCAGCCTGCCCCCCCTCGCCCTGGCAGCCTTCTACCTGTTCTGGCGTTCCCTTATGGACAAATCTCAAATTGGTCATTGGTCATTGGTCATTGGTCATTGGTCATTGGCCATTGGTCATTGGTCATTGGTCATTGGTCATTGGCCACTGGTCATTGGTCATTCAACCCTTCTGGGCCTCATTGTGGGCATATCTCTCTACACCTACCCCGCCGCCCGCCTGCTGCCGGTGCTGCTCATCCTGTTCGCCGCCTACCTGGCGCTGTTTCACCGTGGCCATCCCAGCACCTCGCACCGCCGTAAACAGATGGTGCTGGGCCACGTTGACGCCAGTTCCGAGAGCCATCCCAGCACCGGCTCTTCAGGCCGGTGCTACTGGCGCGGTTTCCTCCTGGCGCTGGTGATTACGGCCGTGCTGGCGGCGCCGCTGGGTGTCGCTATCGCCCGGGGGCGCAGCGAGGCTGGAGCGCAGGGCATCGGGGCCGACGCCCGCCTGGCCGAACTGGCCGTGCCGCTGCAGGAACTACGGGCCGGCAACCCCCGCCCGCTGCTGGAGAACACGTGGACGACGCTGGGGATGTTCCACGCCACCGGTGACCCCGAATGGCTGTACAATGTCCCCGGTCGCCCGGTGTTCAATCTCCTCGGCGGAGCGCTGCTGTGGGCCGGCGTCGCGCTGTGCCTGTACCGCTGGAGGCAGCCGCGCTACTTCTTCCTGCCCCTGTGGTTGGCATTGGGACTGCTTCCCGCCTTCGTCAGCACCCCGCCCGCCAGCCTGGGCCACACCATTCTGGCTCAGCCCGTCGCCTACATCCTCCCTGCCCTGGCCCTCGTCGAAGCCTACCGCTGTCTCGTCACCCGCAATTCGCAATTCGCCATTCGCAATTCGCCATTCGTCACTCGCCATTCGCTTTTGGTCATTGGTCATTGGTCATTGGTCATTTTTCTTGTCATTTTCTTGACCACCAACGTCATCCGCGATCTTCGCGACTACTTCGTCGTCTGGCCGCAGCATAGCATGGTGCGCTTCCTCTACCGCGCCGATTATCGCGAGGCTGCCCGTTGCCTGGACGCCCGCCCCGAAATCTCCGCTGTCGCTATCTCCAGCACCCTCTTGGGGCCCTGGGATCGCCTGGCGTTGGAAGTGGACACCCGGCGCGATGACGTCGCCGTGCGGCTGTTCAACCCCGAGCATGCCCTGGTCTGGGTTGCCGAGCCACAGTCCGCCATTCACGATTCACAATTCGCCATTCGCCATTCGCAAGTGCTGCTTACCTCCTTCCCCCGCCCAGCCCCGCCAATTGACGACCTCCTGGAGGCGAACGCCGGTCCGCCGGAGGCCATCTCACCCCACCTCACGCTTTTCGCAATTCGCAATCCGCAATTCGCAATTCGCAATTCGCTCGCCCGCTTCGCCAACGGCCTGGAATTGATCGAAGCCCGCTGGATGAACGAGGAGTCCCCGGCTCCTGGTCAGGGAGCGGTTCTGCTCACCACCTGGCTCGTCGCCGCGCCGCTTGACCTGCCCCCTATTCCCATCGTCGCCAACCCACCTCCGCCGGGCGTCTACTCCGGGCCACGGCTGGCCGTCTTCGCCCATCTCCTGGCCGCCGACGGGACGTCCCTCGCCGGCGACGACGGCCTGTGGGTGGACCCGCTCACGCTTCGGGCCGGCGACCGCTTTATCCAGGCCCATCGCCTCGCCCCCCCGCGCGATGCACCCGCTGGACCCTACTCCCTCGAACTTGGTCTCTATGACCCGCTGACCGGCGAGCGTTGGGCCGTCCTGGATTCTGCAGGCCAACCCGTCGCCGACCGCGTTTTACTTTCGGCTGTCGAGGGCAGACCGTAGACATCCAGTATCCAGCATCCAGCACCGCGTTTCAGGCTGATGCGCCGGGCCTCGGCAATCGGTTGTTGCTACGATAGATGGCAGTGCAATATGGATAGCGTTGACAAAAGCAGTGCTCCATAGTAGAATCTGTTGTGTTCCAGCCGGCCTCGCCCGGCCCGGAGCATATCTTGCAGAGTTCGGGTCAGGTATTGCCTTGGCGCACCCTGACCTGGCGAAAGGGGGGTAATATGAAGGTCAATAAAACTTCGATGAGACGTCTGGCGTGGGCGTTGCTGGCAGGAGCCTCGGCGCTGCTGTTGGCGACTGGTCTATCGTTGCTGCTCTCCCACTTTCAGGCCCTGGCCCAGCCGGCGGTGGAGGTCGCGGCAGATGGCCTGGCGGTGGATAAAGAGGTGAACACGGCCCTGGCAGCGCCGGGTGATACATTGACCTACACCATCACCGTCCGGAACACCGGAGACACCACAACGGATGCCTGGCTCACCGACACATTGCCGGTCGAACTGACCTGCATCACTGATAGCCTGGGTGCTACGTTTGGCAGTTTTGGTGTCGAGGACAATGTTATCACTTGGACTGCCGAAATGTATGGCTACAATTACACTGCTGTTATCAGTTTCAGTGCTCAAATCTCCTCCGAGATCACCTACGCCAACGTCGTCAACACGGCCCAGGTCACCGGCACTGGTGAACTGGTTGAGGATTCGGCGACCACGACAGTGGTGGTTGAGGTGGGCAATCTGGACAACACAGGTACCTATAAGAGTGTCTCCTCGGGCGAGGCTGATCCAGGCGATGTGCTGACCTACACCATACGGGTCACCAATGACGATACGGACTCGGTGCCCGATGCCCGGTTCATTGACACACTGCCGACTGAGTTGATCTATGTCTCCGGTAGCCTGAACGCCTTGACCGGCAGCGCCGGCTTTGAGAATGGCGTCATCACTTGGTCTCACACACTGGGTGGCCTTACCTACGACGAAGTGAGTTTCCGCGCTCAGATCTCCCCCGACCTTCCTTACGATGGCTGGATCACCAACACTGTCGAGATCGTCGCTCCCCTGCAATCGTTCACGCGGTCGGTGGGGACCTACGTTCAGCGGCCGTATGGTCACCTGGAAGCCTCAAAATCTGTCTATCCTTCCTGGGCCCGTCCTGGTGAGCATCTGACCTACACTGTGCACATCGTCAACACGGGCGATGCCACCGTGGAGACGGCCTGGATGACCGACGCCTTGCCGTCAGAGGTGAGTTATGTGGCTGGCAGTCTCGACGCGACCACGGGTGGCTTTGGCGCGGCGGGCGACGTCATCACGTGGACTGGCTCGCTGGACCCATCGGGAGCGGCTACCGTCACCCTGGCTGCCCAGATCGAGTCTACGCTGAGCGAAAACACTCGCTTTACCAACACGGCGGAAATCACAGGCACGGGAACGCTCGTGCTGGCCTCGGCTCCTGCTACAGCGAAGACCCATTTCGATTTCTACTTTCCCATCATCTTCCGCAACTACCCACCTAGACCTGTCCTGAACGACATCCCTGAGCCAGACGCGAACAACGCTTACACCGTCAGTTGGTCGGCCGTCTCCATTCCTATTGACCGGTACGTGCTTCAGGAGGCAACGGACGCCAACTTTAACAACGTCACACAGGTGTTTACGACTACGGCGACCTCCCAATTCATCCAGAAAGGCTCAATGCATGGCACTTTCTATTACCGCGTGCGTGCCGACGACGACGACCACTGGGGCCAGGGGCCGTGGAGTGACGTCAAGTCGGTCACGCTCAACATTGACTACCACGACAGTTTTGGCGACCCCAGCAGCGGCTGGACCACCCACACAGCGAAGTGCTGTCTGAGCGACTGTGACGATGCCCGGCAGCACCTCGATTACAAATACAGTCTGTACTATGAAGGAGGGCGGTACCACGTCAACATTCCTCTGGATTGTCGAGCGTCCGGTGGCGAACACGGTGACACACGCCACATCTATCCCATTTCGTTCGCTCCAGGGATCGAACGCCCCACCTCCGAGACCTGCATTCAACTAAAAGGACGTTTTGAGGAGTGGGATCCGTACTGGTCCTTCTGGGGATTGGTCTTTGCGGCAAGCGACGATATGAGCACCGTCTATTCGCTCGAGGTCAACGACCTCGGCGACTGGGCCATCATCAAGCGGACAGGTTACCAATACCCGGGGCCAAATCATCCCTGGAAGAATGAAACACGCACGGCCATAGTGGCCTATACCGGCGGGCACCGGCACCCTGCTAACTCGGGTTTCACTCCAAATACGCTGAGGGTAAGAGTCACAAACCAAAAGGTTAAACTGTTCATAAACGGTCAAGAAGTGTATACTTTCTCCGATGCAGAGATCCCATCTCTGAGACGGGTTGGAATCATCGGAGGGGACTGGGAAATAACGCCCACACAGATTGGCTACGACTATTTCTTCGTGGACGAAGGCTGCGACACCTACTAACCCGTCAGGGACAAAAGGGGAAATACGGGGCTCTGCTGGGCTGGGCCCCGTTTTTCCTTGTGTAGTGTGTAGTTGAAACTCACAGGTGAACGTGACAAGAGGGGCCGATCAGTGTATAATCCGCTTAAGCGTGGGGCTGCCTACTGGTGTGGTGCAAAGCCCGGCCGTTCGCCAGGTCTGACAGAGGCGGTCCTTATTTTTGCCGTATACCGCCAGTTTACTGCGGCATTGGGATCAATACGTAGCCGGGAGGTGGAGTTATGACATGCCCTCGCAGTATCACCGCCTTTTTTCCCGCCTACAACGACGGCGGTACCATCCCCAGCATGGTGCTGACCGCGCTATTGACCCTGCGTCGAGTCGCCGATGATTACGAGATCGTTGTCGTCAACGATGGCAGCAGCGACTACACCGCAGAGGTACTGGAGGAAGTGGCCAGCCGCTATCCCGAACTGCGCGTGATTCATCACCCGCAGAATCGGGGCTACGGCGCGGCACTGCGCACCGGTTTCGCCGCCGCAACCAAAGAGTGGATTTTCTACACCGACGGCGACGCCCAATACGACCCTCGCGAACTGACCGCGCTCGTGGCCGCCCTGGACGACAACGTGGACGTGGTCAACGGCTACAAAATCACGCGCCACGACCCCATCAGCCGGCGCGTCATCGGCTGGCTGTACCACAATTTCGTTCGGCTGGCCTTCGGCTTCAAACTCCGGGACGTGGACTGCGACTTCCGGCTCATCCGGCGCTCCATCTTCGACGAGGTCGAACTGGAGAGCGACACAGGCACCATCTGCCTGGAGATGGTGAAGAAGTTTCAGGATGCCGGATACGTCTTCGCCGAGGTGCCGGTGCACCATTATCATCGTCAATACGGTGTCTCCCAATTCTTCAATTGGCGGCGGCTTTGCCGTACCGCCCGGCATCTGGGTGTCCTATGGTGGAAACTGGTGGTGCGCAAAGAGCATCTGAACAATGACTAATGACCAATGAACAATGAACAATGAACAATGACCAAGGCAAATGATGTGAGGGTGAACGATGACCGACATGGCTGCCACATTCTCCGGTAAACGTACGCTGATCACCGGTGGCCTGGGTTTCATCGGGAGCAACCTGGCCCGACGGCTGGTCGAACTGGGAGCCGAGGTGCTGCTGGTGGATTCTCTGATCCCCGACTACGGCGGCAATCTATTCAACATCACGGGCGTCGAGAAGCAGGTGCGGGTCAACATCGCCGACGTACGGGATGAGCACGGGATGGATTACCTGGTGCGTAGCCAGGATATCATCTTCAACCTGGCCGGGCAGGTGAGTCACCTGGACAGCATGCGCGACCCCTACACCGACCTGGAGATCAACTGCCGGGCTCAACTCTCCATCCTGGAAGCCTGCCGCAAACATAATCCCGGCGTCAAGATCGTCTACGCTGGCACGCGCCAGATTTACGGCCGCCCGCAGTACCTGCCTGTGGATGAGCAGCATCCTCTTGAGCCTGCCGACATCAACGGCGTCAACAAACTGGCCGGGGAGTGGTACCACATCGTCTACCACCGCGTGCACGGCCTGCGGACGGTGAGTTTGCGGATGACCAACACCTACGGGCCGCGTATGCGGGTCAAGGATGCCCGCCAGACCTTCATTGGCTGGTGGCTGCGCCAGGTCGTCGAGGGCCAGGAGTTGCAGATCTTCGGCGACGGGCGGCAGTTGCGCGATTTTAACTATGTGGACGACGTGGTCGAGGCGCTACTACTGGCCGCCGCCGACCCCGCTGCCGAGGGGCAGGTCTACAACCTGGGAGGCGACGTGCCCATCAACCTGCTCGACCTGGCGGAGTTGCTCATTGAGATCAACGGCGGCGGCAGTTATCGCATCGTTCCCTTTCCCGCCGACCGGAAACGCATTGACATCGGTGATTACCACGGTGACTATGCCAAAATCCGTACTCAACTGGGCTGGCTGCCGACCGTGCCGCTGCGGGAGGGGCTGGAACGCACCGTTGCCTTCTACCACCGATACCGAGAGCATTACTGGTGAGTCAATGACCAATGACCAATGACCAATGACCAATGACCAAGGGCAAATGGCAAATGATCCAGCCAGTTGATTTGAAGAGGCAGTACGCCAGTATCAAGGGCGAGGTTGACGCGGCGGTGGCCCGCGTGCTCGAGGGTGGCTGGTATATCCTGGGTGAGCAGGTGGCGGCCTTCGAGAGTGAGTTCGCTTCCCGCTGCGGCGTTGCCCACGCAGTCGGAGTGGGCTCCGGCACTGCTGCGCTCCACCTGGCGTTGGCCGCTTGCGGTGTAGGCCCTGGCGACGAGGTCATCACTGTGTCCCACACCGCCACCGCGACCGTGGCCGCCATCGAACTGGCCGGTGCCAGGCCAGTGCTGGTGGACATTGACCCCATGTGCTATACGCTCGACCCGGATCGGTTGGAAGCGGTCATCACACCCCGCACGCGGGCAGTCATCCCCGTGCATCTTTATGGCTGTCCTGCCGATCTTGGCCCTATCATGGAGATTGCCCATCAGCACAACCTGTTTGTGGTCGAGGACTGCGCCCAGGCGCACGGTGCGGGGTACCGGGGCCGGCCAGTCGGCTCCTGGGGCCACCTGGCCACCTTCAGTTTCTACCCAACCAAGAACCTGGGGGCATGCGGCGACGGGGGGATCGTTATCACGAATGACCAGGGACTGGCAGGGCAAGTACGGCTGCTGAGACAATACGGCTGGCGAGAGCGATATGTCAGTAGCCTGAAAGGGCTGAACAGCCGCCTGGACGAGTTGCAGGCTGCCATTCTGCGCGTCAAGTTGCGTCACCTGGATGGATGGAATGATAGGAGACGGCTGCTGGCATGCCTCTACAATGAGCGGCTGGCAGGAAGTGGCATCGTCACACCCCGCGAGCCGGAGTATGCGACGCACGTGTATCATCTCTATGTCGTGCGCCATCCCCGTCGGGACGAACTGCAGGCCTTTCTGCGCCAGAAGGGCATCGGCAGCCTGATTCATTACCCCGTGCCGGTGCATCTCCAGCCAGCCTATCGGGATTTGGGCCAGAAGGCCGGTTCCTTACCAGCCACCGAAGCCGCTGCACGGGAGGTCCTTTCACTGCCTCTCTATCCTGAGTTGCGTGAGGAGGAGGTGGTGACGGTGGCCGACGCTGTGACTGCTTTCACCAGGACAGGGTGAGGATGACAAAACGTGAACCTTTTGTCGTCGTCGCGTTGCTGCTGCTCGCTTTCCTGCTGCGCACAATTGACCTGACGCGCGTCCCGCCCGGCTTGCACAACGACGAGGTCGTTGACATCAAGATCGCCGAAAGCGTCGCTGGTGGCCGTCTGGCAATCTTCTTCCCTGAGGATACCGGTGCCGAAGCACTGTACTATTACTTCGCTGCGCCGTTTATTCGGGTCTTTGGTAATACCGTCTTCGCGATGCGTCTGCCAGCGATTTTCTTGAGCATGATTAGCATGTGCGTGATCTGGGCCCTGACTCGGCGGTTGTTTGGTCCGGTCGTCGCCCTGACCGCACTAGCCGGTTTTGCGATCGTTTTTTGGACCGTGGAGTTCGGTCGGATCGTGTTGCACGTGGTCATGGAGGTGCCGCTGGCAGCACTGGCGGCCTATTGCTTCTGGCGCGCATGGTCGGATGCCAGCGCCGCCTGTTCACGGCGGCGGCGACGCGCACTGATGTTGTGGGCTTTGAGCGGGCTGTGGCTCGGATTGGCGATCAATGCCTACACCGCGGCGCGCATTCTGCCGGCGATCTTCGTTGCGTTCGGCGTGTATGTGCCGTTCGTGGATCGGCCGGAATGGCGGCGCTGGTGGGGAGGGATCGCCATCACGCTGGTGATGGCTGCCATCGTCGTGCTGCCACTGTTCCTGTATCTCGTCCAGAACCCGGCCGCCGATCAACTAGGCTTCTTCGATATAAATCGGCCGCTGGTCGAACTCCGCCAGGGCAGTCTCGCACCGGTGATTGAAACCTCGCTCAACACTCTCGGCATGTTCGCCTTCGTCGGTGATCCGCTGCCGTACTACGATGTCCCCGGTCGTCCAGTCTTCGAGCCGGTCGGCGCGCTGCTGCTGGCGGTCGGACTGCTCATTGCACTGTGGCGATGGCGCCAGCCTGAATATGCTTTCGTCGTCCTGTGGTTCTTTATATCCCTTGTGCCCGGCATGCTCAGCCAACCCGCGCCCAATTACACCCGCACGCTTGGCATCCAGGTTGTCCTGTTCGCCATTCCCGGCATTGCAATCGCGGCGCTGCTGGAGTGGAGAAACCAGGTTTTTCGGAAAAAACCCGGTTTCTGGACCTACTCTGCCCTGGGTCTGCTTTTTATTGGCAACCTGGCGTGGACCGCGCACGATTACTTCAAGGTTTGGCCGGGCATTGATACCGTGCGGTTCTGGCATCAATCGGGATTGAAAGCCGTGGCCGATCGGCTGCAGGACGATGCCGACACATCGCCGGTGGCGATCTGCGTGCCCGATCATCTGATAGACGAACGCGATCCGTGGTGGAAACCAGCGTGGCAGCATATGCGCTACCTGTTGCATCGGCCTGATCTCTCGCTGCGATATTACAACTGTGCCGATATGATGGTCTTCATTGACGGCTCGGCCCGGTATGCTTTTCCCGACGTGGCCGACGTGGATGCACTCAACCACGTTCCGGCTTATTCTCAGATTATAGCCGCTGCGGGTTCAGATTTAGATTTCCTCCCCGACGGGCTTGGCATCATCGTCCGCAGTGATCGGGTGACCGCGCAGAGCCGTGTCCACACGGTGTTAGATCAACGTCTGGCTGAAGTTGCCGTCGGCTCGGTGGTCACGTGGGCGCCGGAAACGGGTGAGGCGGATCAGCCGGCACGGGTACCGATCACTTTTCAGGACGAGCAGGACGAGGTTGAGTTCCTGGGATACACACTGCCGGTCTCATCCCTCAAGCCAGGTGCCTCGTTCGACCTGGTAACTTACTGGCACGTCACCGGCAGCCTGCCGCCACGGCTATCGCAATTTACGCATGTACTGAACGCCGATGGCGCGATGGTAACGCAGCAGGATCGCCTCCCGCTCACCTCGGCCAGTCTGCGTGCGGGTGACGTCTTTGTGCAAACTCATCACTTGACACTGCCCGGCGACCTGGCGGAGGGGGAATATCCGCTGACGATAGGGTTGTACACGCCCTCGGACGGAACACGGTTGCGGATCACGCAAGCCGGTCAGCCGCGGGGAGACCGGCTGTGGTTGAGGCCGGTCGTGGTGGAGAGATAACAAATGCCAACGCTGTTGCGACGCGCCTGTCAATGGGCATCCGAACACAAAGAGGGTTTAGGCGTATCCCTGGGGATGCTCGCCCTGGTGCTCCTGCCGCTGGCGGACCTGGTTTGGCCTCCGCCTGGGCAGTATATGGGGGGAGAGATCGGTGGTAGCGACTTCAGCTTCGCGATGCTCCCCTGGTGGCAGTTCGCGCTCAATAGCCTGGGACGAGGAGAGTTGCCACTGTGGAACCCATACGTCGCTTCAGGCATGCCATTCTTCGCCAATCCCCAACCCGCGATCTTTTACCCGCCGGTGTGGCTCATCGGCGTGTTGCCCCCGACGCGGGTGGTGGGTCTGCTGTTCGTGCTACACCTCTGGCTGATGGGATGTGGGATGTATGCTTGGCTGCGCAGCGAGGGGGCCAGCCAGCGCGGGGCCTGGTTTGGAGCGGTGGTGTTCGCCTTCAGCGGCTATTTTCTCGTCAGGGTTTCGGCGGGGCAGAGCGACGTGGTGATGACCCAGGCGTGGCTGCCCTGGGTGCTGTGGGCCTGCCGCCGGGTGATGACGCGGCGACACTGGCCGTGGGCCGTCCTGAGCGGCGTGCCCGTGGGATTCTCGCTGCTGGCTGGACATACGGCAACTTTCTTTTACGTGGGCGTGGTGCTGTCCACCTATGCGCTCTACACGGCCTGGGCGGATGGCCAGAAACCAGGTTTCTCGCGAAAAACCCGGTTTCTCGACTTTGTCAAGGCACTGCTCCCGGTTGTCGGGATGAGCGCGGTGGGATTCGCGCTGGCCGCCGTGCAACTTGTCCCCACGTTTCAGTTCTTGAGCCTTTCTACGCGGCAGGATGCCGGATATGTGTTTGCCTCCCGTTACTCCTGGCCGCCGAGTTACTGGCTCACGCTGCTGGTCCCCAACTTCTTCGGAGACCTGGTTACTACAGGCTACTGGGGCGATGGCATCTATGTGGAGTTGATTTTCTACGTGGGCGTCCTGCCCCTGATCCTGGCGCTGATGGCGGGAGTTCGCCTGCCGCATCGTCTCAGACCATGGTTGCTTGCGTTGGCAGGGGCCGGGCTGCTGCTCGCGCTGGGGCGGTTCGGCATCGCTCACCGGCTGGCCTATACGCTGATCCCCCTGTTCAGCGCGGCTCGGGCTCCGGCGCGCGCCGGCTTCCTGTTCACCTTCGCCGTGGCCACCTTGGGAGGGCTGCTCATCACCTGGATGGAAGACCGACCCGCAGAGGCGCTCCAGAGCGGGCACTGGGGGACCGCCGGGTGGATTGTGGGCACGGTCGCCGCGCTAGTTGTTCTGACGGGCTTAATCCTGTTCACGCTGCAACGGGACAGCAACCCGGAGGTAGGCCGTCTTTGGCATGTTGCCAACTATACGTCACTGTTCCTGTTGTTCTTCTTGCTGGCGGCGGCATTGCTTGCGGGGTGGCGGAAAGGGCGGTTCACGGGCGCGCAGGGAGCCGTGCTGGCAATAGGGCTGGTGCTGCTGGACCTGTGGAGCTTTGGCCGCCCTTTGCTCCAGGCAGTGCCGGTGCCGGAGAGCGGCTTCTGGAAAAATGTGACAGACTCTGTGAGCAGCACAGAAGGGCGCATCCTGCCCTGGGGCCTGAGCATCTTCGAGCAAAACCTGGGGATGCCGCTGGGATTGGAAAGCGTCTTTTCCTATGATCCGATGGGGATTGGGCGGTACGACCAGTTCACCTCCTATGTTGCAGACCCTCGGGCGCGGGCGTACGATCTACTCCACACACGCTACCTTGTCATCGAGCATGAGATGAGCTTTCCCGATGAGCCGGCATCGCCGCGGCTGGTGGGGGAGCGGGGCGGGGTCTGGGTCTATGAACGTCCGGGGGCGTTTCCCCGGGCATGGCTCGTGCATCAGGTCGAGGTGCAGGAGACCGAAGATGCGTTGCTGGCACGGCTGAACGATCCAGCCTTTGATCCCCGGCAGGTAGCCCTGGTCGAGCAAGCACTCCCTTGCTCCCTCAGTCTGACGACTGCACAAGAAGACGTGCAGGTCACGCGGCGTGGAAATAACGCCATCGCGCTGGACGTCAAGGCCGCTGCGGATGGCGTTCTGGTCCTCAGCGAGGTGGCATACCCGGGATGGCGCGTCTTCGTGGATGGGGAGCGCGTGCCAATGGTACGCGCCTATTACACGTTGCGCGCTGTCTGTGTGCCTGCGGGAACACACCAGGTTACGTTTTCTTTCTTACCCATCTCGCTGATCATCGGTGCGGCTATCACAGTGCTGGCATGGTTACTGGTCGGCTGGGCCGGGGCAAAATTGCGAATGACAAACGCCACCGCCACCCGCCTGGAGGTGGTCGCGCCGTGAGTGCGTCCCGCCGCCGTCATTCGCCGTTCGTCATCCGTCATTGGTCATTGTTCATTGGTCATTGGTCATTGTTCATTGATCATTGTTCATTGTTCATTCTCCTAATCATCTACCTGGCGCTGGCCATCGCCTACAGCCTGGCCTCCCCCCTCTACGAGCCCACCGACGAACTGCGTCACTTCCGCTACGTGCGGCACCTCATCGTCTACCACAGCCTGCCCATGCAGCGGCCCGATGCCCCCCGTGCCCAGAGCCATCACCCGCCACTCTACTACACCCTGGGCGCGCTGGCCAGTTGGTGGGTACCCGTCGCCCAGGAGGTCTACTACGAGCCGCCCATCAACCCCTACTGGGCCTACCGCTACTGGGAGGTGAGCGACGACAACAAGAACCAGTACCTCCACGGCGATGATGAGCGATTCCCCTTCCACGACGCCGCCCTGGCGGTTTACATAGTGCGCTGGATGACGGTGCTCATTGGTGCGGGCGTCGTCTGGCTGACCTACCATATCGGGCGTGAGATCTTCCCGGATCAGCCCGCGTTGGCCGTAGGCGGGGCCGCACTGGTCGCCTTCAACCCGCAGTTCATCTACCTGAGCGGCGCGATCAACAACGACGTCCCGGCGGCGCTGTGTGGCGCCGCCGTGCTTTGGGTATGCGTCCGGCTGGTGCGGGATGGCCCCAGTGTGCGCACCGATGTGACGTTGGGCGTCCTCTACGGCCTGGCGCTCCTCACCAAGTTCCATCTGCTGGCCCTGCTGGCGCTCATCGTATTGGCTTATCTGATCGCTGCACGGCCCCCCCGTACCCACACTCCCGTACTCCCACACTCCCACACTCCTAACTGGCGCGCCTTTTTGCGGGGTATCATCACCGTCCTGGGCGTGGCGGCCCTCATCTCTGGCTGGTGGTTCTGGCGTAACCAGGCGCTCTATGACGACCCCACGGGTATGAGCAAGGTCAACGAACTCTGGGCAGGTCGGCCAGCGGCTGGCAACTGGTGGGCTATCTTGCAAAGCCTGCCCTACTTCTGGAGCAGCCTGTGGGGGCGCTTTGGCTACGGCCAGGTCCCGCTGCCCCAGCCTATCTACCAGGGAGTTTTGGTCTTTTGCGTGCTGGCCCTGGCCGGCTACCTGCTTCCTCGACGAGGCCCGCTTCCCTTCACTGCAATGCTGCTCCTGGGGGCCACTTCTCTCACTTTCACAGCGGTAGTCTTCTATTACATCCTGATTCAACCGGCTGGCGCGATGGGCCGCTTTCTGTTCCCCAGTCTGCCAGCCTTTGCCCTCCTGCTCCTCGTGGGGCTGAGCCGGTTCTTTCCCCGCCGCCTGACCTGGGCAGTGAGCCTGGTCGTGACGGTCGGGATGGCGGCGTTGGCCATCTACGCCCTGACCGGCGTACTTGCCCCGGCCTTCGCCCGCCCCTGCCCGCTGACCGAGTCGGAAATCGAGGCTGTGCCCAACCCCACCGATATTGAGTTCGGCAACGTCGGGCCTCCCCCCTGGAGGGGGGATAAGAGTGGGGTCGCCAGGCTGCTGGGCTACCGGGTCACACCAGATGTCGTCGAGCCAGGCGATACAGTGAACGTCACACTCTACTGGCAGGCGTTGGCCCGGACCGACCAGAACTATGCCGTCTTCGTCCACCTGCTGAGCGAGGTGGGCACGATGGTGGCCCAGCGCGACACCTACCCCGGCCTGGGAAGGTATCCCACCACCGCCTGGGAACCCGGCGTCGCCTTCGCCGATACCTACCGCGTGCACATCCCGGAGACGGCCTACACGCCGGACGTGGGCTACATTCAAGTTGGCATTTACCTGCCCGGCGGCCAGCGTCTGGCCACATCCGATGGACAAGACGCACTGCGCCTGGCGACGGTCGAGATTCGGCCCCGTTCTTCCCCCCTGGAGGGGGGATTGAGGGGGGTCAATTCGCTGGACGTCAACTTTGGCGATCAGGCCGCGCTGGCCGGCTACACTCTCGACCGGCGGGTGGTGCGGCCCGGTGAGACGATTCGCCTCACGCTCTACTGGCGGGCGCTGGCCCCAATGGAGATGGACTACCGGGTCTTCGCCCACGTCCTCGGCATCGAAAACCAGGTCTGGGCCAATAGCGACGGTCAACCGGCCGGTGGAGCCGCCCCCACCAGCCAGTGGCAGCCCGGTCAGATCGTCGAGGATGTGCGTGACCTGACGGTGGGATTGACGACCCCGCCGGACTTCTATGACATCGAAGTTGGCCTGTATGCCTCCGATGGGGACCGCCTGCCGGTCATCGCGGAGGACGGCCATTGGCTGGACAGTCGGGTGTTGTTGAGTAAAATTCGGGTGGTAGAGGAATGAAGAAACACTGGGCGAACATCCTACGGATATTGATCAGCGTCGGGGCGCTAGTCTTCCTATTCTGGAAGATCGGCCTGGGCGAGACGCTGGCCGTGCTGCGCCGGGCCGATCTGCGCTACCTCTTGGCTGCCTTCCTCCTTGTCGTCCTCAGTCTAGTTATCCGCGCCGTCCGCTGGTTCGTCCTTCTGCGCGGCCTTGCCCTGGGGGTGCCTCTTGGCCGCCTGGTGCATCTTTACTTTGTCGGAGCCTTCTTCAATGCCTTCCTCCCCACCGGCTTTGGTGGCGACGTCGTGCGGGCACTGGAACTGAGCGGCGACACCAACACCTCGGCAGCCGTCGGTACTGTACTGCTCGATCGTATGAGTGGCCTCCTCGTGCTCTTCGCCATGGGATTGATCGCCCTCCCGTTCACCTTCACGCGCCTTGAGCCCTGGCTGGCCGGCTTGTTGGTGGGAATCGCTGGTGGGGGACTGCTTGCCGGGGCGCTTGTGCTGGAAGGGCGCTTCCTGCGACGTGTCACAGGCCATCTGCCGTCTGTTCTCTCGCTGAGAGGCAAGGGCTTCCTGGCGCAGGTCTACGCCGCGGTGACCGGCTGTGGCCGGCGGGCGGTGCTGGAAGCGCTGAGCGTCTCGCTCGTGTTCAACGTGGTGAACGTGCTCGTCAACTGGCTGTGCGGGCGGGCGGTAGGCATCCCCCAGGGGCCGGCCTTTTACTTCATCGTCACGCCCCTCATCTCTGTCACGCTCCTCGTTCCCGTCTCCATCAGCGGCCTGGGCGTGCGAGACTGGGTGACCGTGGCGCTTTTCGGTTCGGTCGGTGTGGATGCCAACACCGCTGCCGCTATGTCGCTGAGCCTCTACCTCGTATCTGCCGCAGCTGGACTCGTCGGTGGGATGCTGTACGGCATCGAGGGATTGCGTGGCCTGCGGGAGCGGGAGCCGATGTAGGGAGATCGCACCCGCCCCCAAGTGACCCTTGTCACTCCCCGCAGGTGTCATTCGGCACTTGGGACGCTTGCATTCTCTGCTAAAATGAGTATACTATAGCGCATGCCCGGCACGGGCGCATGGTGTATACTCAGCACTCTCCTATTTCACATTCACATCACTCTGGAGGGAGATGTCAATGGGCACAGAAGTTCTCGACCTGACGACTCTCGATCGTACACTGGCCAGACAGGTGACGCCGGAGTGGGAGCAACTGCTCTCCTGCATCCAATGCGGCACCTGTAGTGCCTCGTGTCCCACCGCCTTCGCGATGGACTATACCCCCCGCCAACTGTGGCA
>DAOUEC010000232.1:0-1997 GCA_034430655.1 Anaerolineae bacterium | reverse complement strand
TGGTGGCCACGTCGCTATCTGGCATATTCCCGGCCAGGATCGCCGCCACCCGGTCGGGATCGGTGTTGTCGGTGGCCACGTCGCTCAGTTCGTACACCTCCCGCTCACCGGCCAGGTCGAGCACCTCCCTGAAGCGGTGATCCGCGTCCACCACCAGCAGCGGTCCGCGCATCTGTGTGGCGAAGGTGGAATTGTGGGTAACGACATAGTTGTCGGTGATGTACAAGCCGTCAGGCTGCGATACGCGGATGCACTGGCACTCTTCCTGGCCATCAGGATCGACAGACTCGATACGCAACTTCAGGAGGTGAGAGTATTGCGTCTCCACGGCCCTGTCCCGTTTGCGCGGCACGAGAAAAAGCGCATTGGGGTCTGGATGGCGGATACTGAGGACAAACGCAGGACGGCCATCGCGCTTATCTCCGTGATACGTGTAGCTCGGCTGTTTCAGTCCGATGTGACAGAGGCCCCCAAGCGACCAGATCAGCTCTTGCACATTACGCGCAAGTTGCGAACTCGACGTACTGAAGGAAACGGTCTTTTTCAGGCCTACAGTGCCATCCGTATCAAGCAGTCCGCGCAGCAGGTACAGACGCTGCTCGAATGAGGCATGGAGGTAGATGGAGGGGATGAACTTCTCCCACGAACGTAGCCCACTGAGGCCGAGGAGCTTCAGCGTCTCCATGTACGAGTTGGGCGTAACACCCTGGACACCCTTTTGTCTCGCGCCGCTCGTTTGGACTATGGAATGCAGGGATCGGCTCGTTGTAACCTTGTATCCTGGCTTGAGCCTCTGCTCCACATTCCGTACCAGGTCAGGCTCCGGTTTCGAAAATCGGGCCCGGCCGGTCGACAGAGTGCCGTCGCCCAACAGGACGCCCAGGATATACGGATCTATGGGCAGATCGGCTTCCGCGCCGGTCTCACCGGTCGATAATCGAACGTACAATCTGTTCCCGTAGGTTTTTTCGTGACTCAGGAGGCGAGAGATTTCGTCAGTTGTGATAATTCGGGCGTAGTCCCAGAATTTGCAGAACACTTCCCACAAGTGATCGCCCGTTGCGCGCACAGCTCGGTGATCCGAAAAGGTGACTTGGTAGACGAACCTGATCCCCTGGGGGAATACACCCGTCACGCGTGATGCGCCTCCATTTGGAGAGCAGACGATGTCGCCAATCTTGATTTCGCCCATTAGCTTCCAGGCGCCCGGCACTTTTACCTTGGCGGTCAGGGGTTGGGCTTTGCCACTACCAGGATACCCCACCAGCGCCCACAGCCGGGGCGGGTATTTCGTCTTGCTCATTTTCTTGAAAGCCATCGCTATGCCTCCATCTTGCGCCAGATCACCTGGATGCGGGAGAAGTGGCCTTCTGTCGCCAGGCTCTCGTCAGCCTCTGGGATAGCCTCAACCTTCCAACCGAGCAGGCCGGCCATCCTGATCACGCCGGCCACGTACTGCGCGGATTGACCACTGAAGGTAATACCCCGCGTCCCCGGCCGCTCGACCCGGAAGCCGGCCGCCCGTTCCTCGTCGCCGGTGCGCCGGAAGTGCTGCAGCAGCGCCACCTGGCACATCGTATCGCTGAGAATTTCCTGGCAGTCCATCGCTACACCTCCTCACCCTCCGAAGGCCGGCAGGGGCGCCAGGTCGAGTATCCCCAACCTGGTCGCCTCGCCGATCAGGAAGTCCCGCCGCTGTTGGGGCAGATACAGATCGGGGCGGGCCTCCCAGGTGGCCTCGACCATCGCCCATCGTTCGGGGCTCAGGTGGGCCTCCAACTTCGCCGCCAGCACCTCCGCCTCCCTGCTGGCCGCCAGCCGCTCGTCGCGCCGGCGCTTTCGCAGATACCGCCTGTATGCTCCCTTGCGCCTTGCCATTGCTACCTCCTCGTACAAACCGAAAGCCCCCGCCGGTCTTGCCTGGCGGGGGCCTCTCTGTTATACTTGAGGTAGCCTCCCGCGCCGTCTATGCCGGCGTTGGGGGTCAGCCCTCCGGT
>DAOUEC010000231.1:0-3560 GCA_034430655.1 Anaerolineae bacterium | reverse complement strand
AGTTCCGTCTCGGGCATCGCGGGGCAGGGGGGGCAGACCAACTACGCCGCTTCCAAGGCGGGCGTCATCGGCCTCACCAAGAGCCTGGCCAAGGAACTGGGTGCCCGCAACATCACCGTGAACGCTGTCGCGCCGGGCTTCATCCCCACCGATCTGACCGCCGATATGCCGGAGGAATGGAAACAGCGCGTGATCGAGATGACACCGCTGAAGCGAATGGGACGGCCCGAGGACGTAGCCTACACCGTCGCCTTCCTGGCCTCCGATGAAGCCTCCTTCATCACCGGCGAGGTATTGACGGTAGATGGCGGCCTGGTGATGTAAACAATGACCAATGAACAATGAACAATGAACAATGACCAATGACTAATGACAAATGAGCAAAAAGGGGGTGTGAATGGAAGCGCAACCCAAGACCGGCAAAATAACCGTTGCACCGGAGGTACTGGAGACCACCGCCCGCCTCACGACCCTGGCCATACCAGGCGTGACCCGCATGACTTCACCGCCAGGTATACGGCGTCTCTTGCGACACGACGGGGTGAAAATTGAAGTCATTGGAAACAGCGTGCGCGTGAGATTGTACGTCGTGACCGAGCCGGACGCCAACATGCTCAGCGTCGGCCGCCAGATACAGGCTGAGGTCACCCGCGCGATCCAGGACATGGTCGGCATGGAAGTCCAGTCCGTTGACGTGTACATCGAGGACGTGGCTTACCTCTCTGAGGAAGCGTAACCGACGTGAAGGCTCGCCATCAGGCTCGCATCGTGGCGCTACAGGCGCTGTACGAGATTGACTGCGCGCACCATCCTCCCGCCGTCGTGCTGGAACAGCGGCTGGCTGAGGTCCAATTGCCGTCGGCTGCCTCCGCCTTCAGCCGCCACCTGGTGAACGGCGTGCTCGAATACCAGCCTGTGCTCGACGTTTTCATCCATCGCCACGCTCCCGAGTGGCCGCTGGAACAGATGGCCTACATTGATCGCAACATCCTGCGCATGGCGATTTTCGAGTTCGCCGTGGACGGCAAGACACCCGTCAAGGTGGCCATCAACGAGGCCGTTGAACTGGCCAAGGCCTTCGGCTCCGACAGTGCTCCGCGCTTCGTGAACGGCGTGCTAGGCGCATTGGTAGAACTCAGAGAGGCCATTGCGCAGGCAGTCAAGAACAGGACGAGGAAAGACCGGTGAACCTCTCAAACGTCGGCCCCTGTGAATTGACGGTCACCCTGCCGGCTCGATTGGTGTGACCACCGTATCCCCTATACAATTTACCAAACAAGGAGAAAACAGATGACAAAACAAACAGGCACGATCATCACCATTGTCGTGGCAGTGCTCACGTTTCTGTGCTGCACGATTCCGCTGTGCATCGGGGGTGTCGTAATCCTCACCGGACTGGGAGACGGGTTCGGCCCAAGCGCACAGACCGGCACGATTCCACAAGCCTACAGCATCGCCCCGTGCTGCCTGAGCCTCCTGGTACTGATCGTGCCCCTGCTGCTGTGGCTCTTCCTGGTGCGTGGCAAGGAGAACGCTGTGGAGGAGAACATCGCGATATGAGCCGCAAGCGCATCATCATCATGGGCGCCGCCGGGCGCGATTTCCACAACTTCAACGTCTACTTCCGCGACAACCCGGATTACCAGGTCGTCGCCTTCACCGCTACCCAGATCCCCAATATCGAGGGACGCCGCTATCCGCCGGAACTGGCCGGGGACCTGTACCCGGAGGGGGTCCCCATCTACCCCGAGGCGGAACTGGACGATTTGATCCGCAGCCACCAGGTGGACCAGGTGGTCTTCGCCTACTCCGACGTCTCCCACGAGTACGTGATGCACAAGGCCTCCCAGGTGCTGGTTGCGGGAGCCGACTTCCGGCTGATGGGGGTGGGCACGACGATGCTGGAAAGCGCCAGGCCCGTGGTGGCGGTCTGCGCCGTGCGCACCGGCTCCGGCAAGAGCCAGACCACCCGCCACGCCTGCGACGTGCTGCAGAGGATGGGCAAGAAGGTGGTCGTGGTCCGCCACCCCATGCCCTACGGCGACCTGGTCGCCCAGGCAGTGCAGCGGTTCGCCACCTACGAGGACCTGGACCGCTACAAGTGCACCATCGAGGAGCGGGAGGAATACGAGCCCCACATTGACCGGGGCGTGGTGGTCTACGCCGGGGTGGACTACGAACGCATCCTGCGCCAGGCGGAGGAGGAGGCGGACGTGATCGTCTGGGACGGGGGGAATAACGACCTGCCCTTCTACCGGCCCGACCTGCACATCGTCGTGGCAGACCCGCACCGGCCCGGCCACGAACTCCGCTACCACCCCGGGGAGGCCAACCTGCGCGCGGCAGACGTGGTAGTCATCAACAAGGTGGACACGGCCAGTCCCGAGGGGGTGGCCCAGGTGCGGGAGAACATCTACGCGGCCAACCCGCAGGCCATCGTGGTGGAGGCTGCTTCCCCCATCTTCGTCGAGGACCCGGCGGCGATCCGGGGCAAGCGCGTCCTGGTCATCGAGGATGGTCCCACGCTGACCCACGGGGAGATGACCTACGGGGCCGGGGTAGTGGCGGCCCGGCGGTTCGGCGCGGCGGAGTTGGTGGACCCACGGCCCTACGTGGTTCGCTCCATCGCCGCCACGTTTGAGAAGTACCCCCACATCGGCCCGCTCCTGCCGGCGATGGGGTACGGAGATGAGCAGATACGGGACCTGGAGGAAACGATCAACAGAGCCGAGTGTGACCTGGTACTGGTGGCCACCCCCATAGACCTGCGGCGGCTGGTCAACGTCCACCACCCGGTGGATCGGGTGCGATACGAACTCCAGGTCATCGGCCGGCCGACGCTGGAGGAGATCCTGGCGCGGCGGTTTGGATGAATTGCGCTCTGGACGAGGAGATATGAGTATGAGTTTGCGTACCGTTGCCGAACTGATGTCCATCTCTGCCCGGACCGCCCCTAAGGCGGCGGGGCAGAACTTCGTGGTGGTGGAAATCGTCGAGGAAGAGAACCTGCAGCGGCTGGGCGAGGCAATGATCGCCTACGGGGAGCGGACCGGCAAGCGCAACTTCGACCGGGACGGGAGAAACGTCCTCAACTCAGAGGCGGTGGTGCTCATCGGCCTGAAGGACGCCCAGACGCTGGGGCTGAACTGCGCGGCCTGCGGAAGCCCGACCTGCATCGAGCCCAACACCGTCGAGGGGGAGTTCCGAGGGCCCAACTGTGCCCTGCGCCTGCTCGATATGGGCATTGCCATCGGCTCGGCGGTGAAGACGGCCGGGATGCTGAACGTGGACAATCGCATCATGTACCGGGCGGGAGTCGTGGCGCGGGAACTCGGCCTGATTGACGCCGATTTCGTGATGGGCATCCCCCTTTCCGCCACCGGCAAGTCCATCTACTTCGACCGCTGAAGAGACTTAGAAACCGGGTTTGTAACTGCTTGTATATTAAGTAATGTAGACAAGCACCTTAACAATTCGACATAGCGCTGATCTCCCGTTCTAGTCCAAGAGGGTGTATACTAATCCTGGGAGGGCAGGAGTGACTAGCAAAACTGCATGAG
>DAOUEC010000230.1:0-7983 GCA_034430655.1 Anaerolineae bacterium | reverse complement strand
CAGACAGCCCTGGCTGACTTCTTCAAACATGCTCTATCCCGTGAGAAAGCTCTGCGGGTTGCAGGTAAGGCCAACCCTATCCGCTGGGCGACGACTGAAAACTGAAAAAGACTTATGTGGAGTTACTTAGCCGACTAGCGAGCAGTCGGTCCCATTCAAGAAGATTACACAACTGGCGTGGGTCAGGCGTCGGCCGGATAACCCAACAATTCCAACCAGTCGTTGGTGCCGGGATCAATGCCGGCCCGCTGGTAGGGACTCTTGCCAGCCCGTTTGCCCCGCTCATAGACGCGCATGTTGTGCCACAGCACGAATAGGTTCAGGTAAGCTTGAGCGGTTTCTCGGTTTCGAAAGGCACGGCGGTTGTTCAAGAACGACTTGAGCAAGCCGTTGATACATTCAATGAGGCTGCTGGTATGCCCAGCAGCGTCCAGAATGCGCATCAGGTAGGTAGCCAACGCGATGCAGGTTTCGTACCCGTCCAGCAGGTGCTCCAACAGGGCTTCTGCTTCGGCGGCCTGCCGTTTTCTGGATCGCTGTCCATTGATGAGTGCTTGGCGCAAGCGCCAGGTACGGGCCACATGCGCATGAAGAGTTGTTGTCGAGCAGGGTCAGGGATATGAGCCGCCAACATCTGCCGGTAGGGTTTCAGCATCTCAGTTGCCCAATCCAGGAAAGTGAGCAGTTGATCTTGATGCCGTCGCAAGGAATGGACAAACTTCTGTACCAGCGGCTGTTCTATCTGTTCCATTGCTTTCAGCGTCTCTTCCAACACCCAGGCATTGATCTCCCGGTCGCGGATTTCACCGCTGCGCAGATCGACCAGTTCCAGCGCATCGTAGAGATGTCCCAACCAGTGAGCGAACGTGTCGTGTCGTTCCATCAGCTGGTCTGCCTTCTCTACCGCCGAGATGTATTGGTTCAGGAAGAGTGCGTCGTCCCAGCCCTTGAGCAGCCGCTTTTCCAGACCATACACCTTGCGTTGAGCAGTCAAAGCAATCCGCTGCAGGTCATGACGCACCCTACCACCCCACTTTTCGATGTGCCAGGTGTCTTTCTGGACCGACACCTCTATCTCGGCCAGTTCCTGGGACTTGGGGTACATGCGAGCCATATCTTCCACCAAACCTTTGATATGGGCACCGCCATCTTGGGTGACCAACAAGGCTGCCCCCCAGGTCTCAGCCTGGCAGTCCTCGCTGACGACACCCAGCAGGATTGTGGTGCTCACCGGCTCGAGGACCAACAAGATAGGCCAATCCTGAAAGTAGGTCTCGTCCCGCAGCACGATCACAGGCCCCAAGGGACTGCAGTCAATCTGTTCCAAGACTCGTCCAGCACGCTGCCCCGACTGGGTGAGCAGTTCGCTCAAGGTATCCAAGCCACGGGACTGGTCGAATGCCACCTCCAGGCAGGTCTGCATTGGGCGCAGAGCCGTCCTGCCAGGAAAAGCCATGGTCAACGCTGTACGAGCAATCCGGTTTGGGGTCACCGTGACCATGTCGTCGCGGGTCGTTGCTTCTGGTATCGCCGCAGGCTGAACAGTCGCGGGACGTCCGCCCAGCGAGGGGGTCAACCCCGTGGCAGCTCTCTCGCCCAGAGCGTAGACCGTCGGGCGTGTGGTCTGAAACACGTCCGCCAGCCAGGTGATTGCACCCCAGGGTCGGATGGGACGCGGAATGTTCGCCACCGCTGCTATGAACAACCGGTCCGCGATAGTCAAGTGCGGCACTCTCGACCCTGGCACACGGGGGCCAGTTCCCAGCAGTTGCCACACCGTCTCCATTGGCTCAGGCCATTGGTTGGGCAAGATGGACGCTTGCGTGTACAATTCCATTGGAAGGTAATCTCCTTTCGATTTCGGTTGGGTTTACCTCAATCTTACAGGAGAATGTCACCTTCCGCTATTCAATTGTAAAGGTGTTTTTGGTCAGGAATGAACCATGCCAAAAATTCCCAACTTGGTCCGAGAGTGAATCACGGAGTTGCTGAAGATTTCAAAAACGCTTTCTCGAAACTTTTTTAGCAGCCCGGATGACATAATTGGCATCTCCGGCCGGCGGACCAATTCGCTCTCGATGTATCTGGCAAAATAGCGGTCATCCTTGACATCAAAACGCTGGTATGGAATCGTGGTGCCCCACGTATCGGGTATTCTTTTTCGCCCATAACTGCTCAGGAAACCATTCTTCGATAGGATTCTCTCGACATTGGCGCGAATGTTAGTCAACTGGAGCGTATTCGCACTGGAGCCCAGATAGTAAAGAATGGCGCCAAAGGCAGCACACATATCGGCGTCGAACCAATTGACGGCAGCCATATTGATCTCGATGTCCTCGAAAAAACGAGTTTTCGTCTGAGCATACAGGCGAACCAACGCCTCGAACCCGGCCTGATTATGATAAATTGTGGGTAAGGTGATCTTCATGTTTTCACCTCCACGACCTTTGTGGTGTCGTTGCCGAAAGTGTCGATCACCTTTATTACTCCCTGCTCAACGTTTCTATTTGGGGTGCCCCGCACACTTTGAACCGACTCTCGCTTTTCAACCTTGCAATCATCGTTGGATTCCAGTTGGGCCATCTCGCAGGTGATTATACCGCCGCAGGATGCCCTGTCAACTGGAGAGCCACTCAGCCGCGGCCCTCGGAAGCAGCGC
Source organism: Anaerolineae bacterium (assembly GCA_034430655.1). Taxonomy (GTDB): domain Bacteria; phylum Chloroflexota; class Anaerolineae; order B4-G1; family B4-G1; genus JAUWNP01. The sequence goes on along the minus strand of DAOUEC010000230.1, from coordinate 5,324 downwards.
CACCGAACCCCGGCGCACGGTCGGGTCGGGCAGCGATTCGATGAACAGCGGGCCGTAACTCTTGGTCAGCAGCCGCTTGTCGAAGACGGCCACGACGCCCCGGTCGGTACGGGTGCGGATCAGACGCCCGAAGCCCTGCAAGAAGCGCAGGATGGTCTCCGGCACGGCGTACTCGAAGAAGGGCTGCTCAAAGGTCTCGGCCCGGGCGGCGAAGATGGGGTCGCTGGGGACGCTGAAGGGGAGTTTGGCGATGGCCAGGCAACTGAGCGGTTCGCCCGGTACGTCTACTCCCTCCCAGAAACTGCGCGTACCCAGCAACACTCTCCGCTCACCCGTGCGGAAGTCCTCCAGGAGTTGTGCCCGCGAGATGCCCTCCCCCTGCGCCTGGACGGTGATACCGGCCTGGGCCAGCGGCGCCCGGATGGCCTGCAGCGTGGCCCGCAGTTGGCTGTAGGAGGTGAAGAGCGCCAGCGCCCGGCCTTCGGTCGCCCGGAAGAGCACCTCCATTCCCTGCTGCACCGCCCTCTGGTAGCCAGGCTGCCCGGGCTCGGGGATGTCGTTCACCAGGTAGACCAGCGTCGAGTTCTTATAATCGAAGGGAGAGCCGACCGCCAGTTCGTCGGCCTCCCAGGCGTTCAGCCGCTCGCGCAGGAAGTCGAAGGTGCCGCTCGTGCGCAGCGTGGCCGATGTCAGCACCACCGCCTCTTTCTTGTGGAAGAGGTGCTCCTCCACCAACGGCCCGACGTGCAGGGGGGCGGCGTGCAGACTCAGGTAGTCGTTGCGGGGGTTCGATTCCAGCCAGTAGATGAGGGATGGCGATGGCTGCGTGATCATGTGGCTTACCTGACCCTGTGCTTCTGCCAGTCGCCGCGCCACTCCCAATGTCTGTGCCTGTAACTCGTCGGCGTCGGGCACGTCGAAGGAGGTCAGATCGTCCAGGCTCTCTGCCAGCCGCTCCAGCCCATCCACGACGGCCGCCAGCGGCGCGTGGGCGTCGTCCCACGCAATCTCGACCCCCTCCCAGGCCGGCTGCACGCGCAGCCCCGAGGTGACACGCAGGCGGAAGGAGTACTTGTTGCGCTTGCCCTCCCGTTGCTCCTCCACAAATTCCTCCAGGCGGTCGAAGAAGATGCCCAACTGGCGCACGGCCCGGTCGGCTGCCAGCCCGACCTTGCCGACGAAGAGTTCCATTTGCTCCATGATGTCGCCGGGCAGGCGGGCCTTCTGGCAGCGCCCGATCACCTCGGCCAGCAGCCCGGTCACCCGGCCGGCCGGACCTACCTTGCCAATCTCGCTTAGCAACCGGCGCAGGCTGGTGCGATCGGTCTCAAAACTGAGCCCGTTAGTGGTGGCTGCCTCCAGGTGGTGGGCCTCATCCACGATGAGGTATTTGTACTCGGGCAGGGCGCGGTTCTGCACGGCAACGTCGGCCAGCAACAGCGCGTGGTTGACGATGATGAGGTGGGCGGCTTCAGCAGCGCGACGGGCGCGGTAGAAGTAGCAGGTACCCTCGTGGAAGTGGCGGCATCGCTCCGGGTCGCAGCCTTCATGGTCGGCCGAAAGTTGCCCCCAGATAGCCCGCTCGGCCGCGTTGGGCAGGAAGAGTTCGTCGCCGTCGCCGTCTGTCGTCTCGGGCCGCCATACGAGGATTTTCGCCAGCACGCGGGCCTCGTCGGGTGAATTTGCCCCCCGGCGGCGCAGCGCCTGCAGACGGGCCGGGCAGAGGTAGTGAGAACGGCCCTTGAGGACGGCGGCGCGGAACTCGAAAGGCAGGACGCAAGTCAGGTCGGGCAGGTCTTTGCGGTACAGTTGCTCCTGCAGGTTGATGGTGTTGGTGGAAGCAATCACCCGCTCACCATTCTGCACGGCCCAGTGGACGGCGGGGATGAGGTAGGCGAGCGACTTTCCGACGCCGGTGGGAGCCTCGACCAACAGGTGCTCGCCCCGGTTGAGCGCCCGCGCCACGCCGCGCAGCATCGCCACCTGTTGGGGACGGTACTCGTAGCCGGGGAAGTGGGTGTCGAAAGCCCCGCCTTCCTCCAAGAGCGCCGCCAGCCCGTCTACATCCAACACTGTCCGCTCGGCGGCCGGCTGCAAGGGGTGGGCCTGTTCTGCTACGGCGAAGAGCGGCCCTTCCGGCGCGACGCCCGGCCTGGGTCTGGCGCGCCGCTCGGGAGGGTGCCGGGCGGCTTCCTCCAATGCAGCGCGGAAGAAGCCAGCGGCGCTCCACCCGGCCTGTTCGCCGTGGCCTATGATCTCCTTCAGCACCCGGGGCGGCAGGCCGGCGGCCCGGCGGAGGAGGACGCGGAAGAGGCGCTGGGCGGTCTGGGCGTCGTCCAGCGCCCGGTGCGCCCGCTCCATTTCGATCCCCATCATCTTCGCCAGTGATTTCAGGCTGTACCGCTCGGCGTGCGGGAGGAGCACACTGGCCAACTCGAACGTGTCCAGGAGTTCGTTGTCGAACACATGGGAGTGACGGCGCAAGAAACTCAGATCGAACCCGACGCTGTGGCCGACGATGGGCCACTGGCCGACGAAGCGGGCCAGGCGGGGCAGCACATCGTCCAGGCCAGGTGCGCCGGCCACGTCGTCGTCGCGGATGCCGGTCAGGTCGGTGATCTCGTGGGGGATGGTGCGGCCGGGGTTGACGAAGGTGGAGCGGGTATCCAGCACTTCATCGTCATGGAACTTGACTGCGCCAATCTCAATGATGGCGTCACGGTCAGGGTCGAGGCCGGTGGTCTCCAGGTCGAGCGCCACGTAGGTTCGGGACATATTCCCTCATTTCTAGGCTGCAATAGGCAGCCAAGAGAATTATACCTCAGTGGGAAGGAGGGGGCAAGAGGAAAATGAGCGCAGTTCCGCTGTTCTTATACAAATCCAATGCTGCGCTATTGTCTCTCTAATGGAGGGCCGGTACAATGGGGGTGGTTGTGAAGTCGGAAGGTGCCGAGGTCGCAACCGGTTATCTGAGTCTGCATAGGAGTGGGGATTATGGATCTAAACAAGTTCACCCAGAAGGCGCAAGAGGCAGTTTTGGGCGCGCAATCGCTGGCGGGCGAGCACGGCCACGGCCAGATTGAGCCGGAGCATTTGCTGCTGGCGCTTCTGCGCCAGTCCGATGGCATTGTGCCTCAGATCGTCCACAAGTTAGAGGCCAATCCGGGTGAGATGGCGCAGGCGCTGGAGGGGGAACTGCAGCGCAAGCCCAAGGTCTACGGGGCGACGGCGCAGGTGGGACTCTCGCGTGAACTGGCACGCTCATTGGACGAGGCGGAGAAGGTGGCCGCCCGCATGCGCGACGACTACGCCAGTACCGAGCACCTGTTGCTGGCGCTCACCGGAGCCCACGGAGGCGAGGCATCCCACTTCCTGGCGGCTTATGGCATCACCAAGGATGCCGTCCTGCGGGCATTGACCTCCATCCGTGGCAGCCAGCGGGTCACCAGCCAACATCCCGAGGCCACCTACCAGGCTCTGGAGAAATATGGGCGCGACCTGACCGGCCTGGCTCGCCAGGGGAAACTGGATCCGGTCATCGGGCGGGACGAGGAGATCCGGCGCGTGATGCAGGTCTTGAGCCGTCGCACCAAGAACAACCCGGTTCTGGTGGGCGACGCCGGCGTGGGTAAGACCGCCATCGCCGAGGGGCTGGCCCAGCGCATCGTGCGCGGTGACGTGCCCGAGGGGTTGAAGAACAAGCGCGTCGTCGCGCTTGACATGGGTGCGCTGATCGCCGGTGCCAAGTACCGGGGCGAGTTCGAGGAGCGGCTGAAGGCGGTGCTGAAAGAAGTGACCGACGCGGCAGGCGAGGTCATCCTGTTCATTGACGAACTGCACACCGTCGTGGGAGCAGGCGCAGCCGAGGGAGCGATGGATGCCAGCAACATGCTCAAGCCTATGCTGGCACGAGGTGAACTACACGCCATCGGCGCGACGACTTTGGACGAGTACCGCAAATACATCGAGAAGGACACCGCACTGGAGCGGCGGTTCCAGCCGGTATATGTGGATGAGCCGTCGGTGGAGGACGCGATTAGCATCCTGCGCGGTCTCAAGGAGCGGTATGAGGTGCACCATGGCGTGCGCATCCAGGACGCAGCCTGCATCGCGGCTTCCACGCTCAGCCACCGCTACATCGCCGACCGGCATCTGCCAGACAAGGCGATTGACCTGGTTGACGAGGCGGCCGCCCGGCTGCGGATGGAGATTGACTCCAAGCCGGCCGAACTGGACGAGGTTGACCGACGCATCATGCAACTGGAGATCGAACGAGAGGCGCTAAAGAAGGAGAAGGACAAGGCCAGCAAAGGACGACTGAAGAAACTGGAGCAGGAACTGGCCGATCTGCAGGAGCAAAGCGGGGCACTGCGCACCCGCTGGGAGCAGGAGAAAGCCGCCATCCAGTCTATCCGGGACACAAAAGTGCAGAGCGAGCAAGTGCGCCACGAGATCGAGAGGGCACAGCGGGTGCAGGACTACGCCCGTGCCTCGGAGTTGCAGTATGGTACTCTCGTCAAACTGGAGCAGCAACGGCAGGGGCAGGAGGAGCGGCTGCGCCAGTTGCAGGGGGATCACCCGCTGCTCAAGGAGGAGGTCGGCCCGGAGGACGTGGCCGAGGTGGTGGCCGAGTGGACCGGCATTCCCGTCTCCAAACTGCTGGAAGGAGATATGGAGAAACTGCTGCGGATGGAGGAGGCGCTGCACCAGCGCGTCGTGGGCCAGGACGAGGCGGTACGCGCTGTCTCTAACGCCGTCCGCCGTGCCCGCGCTGGTCTGCAGGACCCCAACCGGCCTATCGGCAGTTTCATCTTCCTGGGGCCGACGGGAGTGGGCAAGACTGAGTTGGGCCGTGCGCTGGCCGAGTACCTCTTTGATACCGAGGAGGCCATGGTGCGCATTGACATGAGCGAGTACCAGGAGCGGCACACTGTCTCCCGGCTCATCGGTGCGCCCCCTGGCTACGTGGGCTACGAGGAGGGCGGCCAACTCACCGAAGCGGTCCGCCGCCGGCCCTACAGCGTGGTCCTTTTTGATGAGATCGAGAAGGCCCACACGGAGGTCTTCAACACACTGCTCCAGTTGCTCGACGAGGGGCGGCTGACCGACGGCCATGGGCGCACGGTGGACTTCACCAACACCGTCATCATCATGACCAGCAACGCCGGCAGCCGCTGGATCAAGCAGGTGGGCGTCGAGGCAGCGCGGGAGCGGGTGATGGAGGAACTGGATCGCACCTTCCGGCCCGAGTTTCTGAACCGGATTGACGAGATCATTCTCTTCCGCAGCCTGACCAAGGAGGACTTGCTGCAGATTGTGGACAT
>DAOUEC010000229.1:0-21553 GCA_034430655.1 Anaerolineae bacterium | reverse complement strand
TTCGACAATGTTAACTTTCGCAAGAATACTTTCCTAATGGTTACTTTGTTCAATCTTGCCTGCTAGAATCAAGGCGGACTACGGCCTCCACGTTGTTTCTTCAAGCGACAACTCGTCGAACGGGAGCGATTGACCAAATGCTTGACTACCAAGCGAGAAGCCTCCTCTGGCGACAATTGTTTCAGAGGCAAAGCGGCCCGCAGCAATTCGCGCACGTTGGGCACAGACAAAGTAGGCAGCACTTCGACCTCCAACTGCTCGACCAACTCCGGATCACACGGATGCTCTTTGGCCCAGTCCAGCTTGATTTCGGCTACAAGCCACAATGCCAGAGCGGTCAACGCCGTGTGATGAAGCCAGGCTCGGTACTTGCGGGCCTCCAGTTCGTCCCACCCCGCCCCCGACTTTCCATCTTGGAAGACACGCTCGGCAAAGTAGCGCCAAGAGCGCCACAGCGCCAACTTCTTCAACGGCGTGTCTTCCGGCGCGTTGCTGAGCGAGTAACTGAGGGTGCCATCGGACTCGCGCCGAATGAAGAGCCATTCCTCCCGCACCTCGACCTCTTCCGTGATAGTCCAGACCCGGCGGGCGGCACACGGGTGGATCAGCACACCCCGCTCAATGGGGCGAACCTCGACGGTCTGGAAAACGGTGTCGGAGCGATCCGCCACATCCCGTACCTCCGCCGGCTCATCATCACTCAACACGCGGCGGCGCGTGAAAGGAGGTCCTTTCTTGTCCGGCGGAGTTTCCGGGACACCGACGACAGGCTTTTCCAGGTAGACTTGCGTGTTCGCCGGCACATCGCCCACATAGATGATGTCCTCTCCATCCAATTCTGCCCGGAACTCCTTACTCCGCCCGTACAGATCATCGAACCCTACGACCTCGAAGGGAAGGCCATTCTCTTTGGCCCGTTTGATCATCTCCAAACCCAACTCGGGCTTGGTCTCGTAGACGAGATCGTCGGGAACGTGCCAACGTTTACGCAACTCGGCGTGGTCGTCGTCGAACCAATCTTCGGTCATGAACAACCTGGCGTCGACCATCATCCAGTTGCCGTCTTTGTAATAGCCTGCTCCGACACCCACCTGTCCCATATCCACTTTTCCAAACCGTCCCAGCCACTGGCGACCGGCCCCTGCCTTCTGCTCACCAGCACACTCGTCTCCACTTTCATCCAACGTCAACATCCCGCTGCTCAGTTCCGGCCGCTGGCATATTTCTGCCTGAATCTGATCGAAGACGGCCTGGGCAGGCCAGGGGGAATCGGACATAAAATGTTGCAAGTTTTGGCCGTCATCGTCGGGGTCAATGACCCGCCGAGCGATATTGGCGTAGTTGCGGTCGGTTTCCATCGTCAATATGCCGCGCAGATAGTGATAGGCGTGCTCGCTGGAGTCGTTAGTTTTGGTCCCGAAACAGAAACGGAAGCGAGACCACATGCGCCGCAAACGCTCGGCGAGGTCTTCTACGGCTTCGAGCGGCAATCCCCAGCGTTGGGGATCAAGTACATCGGATCCATCGGCTGCTTGAACCATCGGGGCCTCCTAACCTCTATCTCATCATGCGGTTAGGCAAAATAGTACCACAAATTGGCCCCAGGTAAACTAAAAAGCTTGCTTAAGTTAACATTGTCAAGCTACTCACCCGCTCCCGCTGGATTGTCAAATCCAGCGGTTCAGCGGATAGAACCAAGCGGATTTGACCGCTTTTGGCCTGCAAAGTGCCGCTTTTCGCTGCCAAGAGGCTTGGATTTGGCAATCCAAGCCGAGCAGGGTGAGTGGTTACGAAAAAGTCCCCGTCGGGTATGACTCACACCGACGGGGCCGTCCACTAACCAGTGTGAAACGTAATGCGCAATGCGCCGAGGATCACGCTTCAGTTTGACGTTTCACGTTTCACGTTTCAGCGTGTAAAGACGGTCGAGGTGGCGATGCCGTTGGGAGTGGCTATGGTTGTCCGGTTAGTGGTACTCACCGCCACTGAAGGTGACACCGATACCCAGATCACGACTTCCTCCCCCGGATTGAGAATGTCGGGGTCGAAAGCGTCCGGGGAGATGTCGTACACTGACCATTCGTTTTGCCCCGAACCGTAGGGATACCACGCTACGTGGCAAGCATAATCGCTTCCGTCGTACTCAAGGATGACGTCCCACTGGTCAAAGTCGGCTAACCTGGTGTCCCCGTCGTTTCTGAGGGTTACCGACACAACACTGCCACTGCTGATAGTCTGCGCTCCAACGGGTGAGAGATCGGTCCTGGCCCGCTCTCCCAGTCGCTCCTCCATCTCTCGCCAGGATTCCAGGATAGCGTCCTGGGAAGAGAAGTAGTGCTCGGAGGTAGTGAGTACCGCTAGCAATAGAACCGCTATGACAATGAGCGAAGTAATTGCCGTATCCATAAGTCACTCGCTGAAGTAACACTCGTCGGAGAGGCCATTAGGGGTCACCACTTTCACGAAGTACCTCCCCGATAACACGGAGCCGTAGGTGATGGTGATCTGCAAAGTCGCCGTGGGCTTCCAGTCAGTGTCGTTTGCCACCTCCCCCTCCCAATAGGGGGTCCCCGCGGCCTCATCTTCGTGGGGGATGCGGGAGAAATCGCTCTCTGGCCCAAAAAAAACGTCGCACCTCTCGACCGCTCCTATGGACGAGGAACCGATATTCTTAACCCATACGAGGGCATTGCTGCCGTCCCCGGTAGCGTGAATGATCTCGATCTGACTCTTGAGGCGCTCGTCTATCCTCCTCTCCATGGCGGTCATAGCATCGCCGCTTTGGACGACGGCAGGGTAGATGGCGTTAAAGACAAACACAGCGGACACCACGCCCGCTATGACCATGAAGGCCGTGACGATTGTCTTATCCAAGGTTGGCCTCTTCTATGAGAGAGAGAGCCTCTTCTACGTCGCTTCCACGGCCTAGCAGTTGATTCAGTGTCAGGAGAGCATTTAGGATCTCGTTTATCGCCACCTGCTCCGGAGCGTTATCCGCGCTGATAAGCCCGGTGAGCCGAAGAAGGGAATTCTCAAGTTCCGGGGCGATGACTTCCTTGTTAGTGCATGCCTGGATCAGTTTGCTTGTACGTTCCCCTCCTATCTTCTGCGCGGTAACGCTCACCCATCCCGAGAGTGCCATGATGCGGGCCTGATCATCCCCTCTCTCGGATTGGGAGGATACTTCCCCTTCGGGGGAGACAGGGGTTTCCTCTTGCCGTGTTCTCACACTCTCGAGAGAGACCATCTTCACTTCGGGATTCACTTCAGGAGGATTGGGCGACTCCCCTAGCGCCCGCTTTTTCCCCTTGATAGATTCCAGGGATTGAAGGATGCCTTCCGAAGGGCCTTCATCCTCTGCCCTGAGAGAGGGGTAATAGTGGACTAGAACCTGCTCCTGAATGTCCAGAAGTGTCCGCTGTATTTCGTTCTTCAGGATTTTCATTTCGTATTCGAGTGTCTTGACTCTCTGTTCCAGTTCCATCGAGAACCCCCTGCGTTAAGCGGAGCGGTGAGGTCTTATCCTCGTTCTGACCGACAGGCACAAATAGCACACGGATACACGCAGATGAAACGGATTCTCACGGACTTTTTATTTTTATCTGTGTACATCCGTGTGATCCGTGTTGCTTGTGCTGAGTTTAATCGAAGCAATCCGTGTCCCATTTATGTGGCTGAGCAGTTGCCTGATTCTAACTCAGAATTGACATTCTCAGGGTTACGTTTTTGTTACAGCAACGTATCGGAGGACAGCAGTTAGTCGTTAGCAGTCAGCCGTTAGCGGCTAACGACTTGAGCGGTTCGACCGGGCCTCGTAGCCCTGGCCCAGCCGAACCGCTCAGTCAAGCCCCTGGGGAGTTCAGCCCTCTTATCGTAACTCTAGTGGAGATCCATCACCGTGTCAATGTTGGACGGCGTCGTCCGTTGGATGTAGAGGGGACTACCCTGTGGGGGCTTTACCTCGACGACGAAAGTTTCGTTGGTCCCCAGGGTGGCAGCGGCCGGTATGGTAATTGTCAACTCCAGGAGTTCCCTCTCCTCAAGCAGGTCATCGCTATCGTTATCGCCGATAAACGACCCTGTCCAGGTCACGTCGGCGTCGCGCATATTGTTATCACGGTACTCGGCGACCACCACCTTGTTGGTTTCGTTAAAGTCTACGGGCTCTCCTCCTGCGACGTTGGCCACAGTGAAGACCACTGACGTGACTGTATCGCTGGTGGTATTGCCATTGGCGATGACGCTACCTCGAACTTCTAGAGAACCCTGCACCTCTTCCAGGCCGGCGTAGACCGCTTCACGGCTCTGCTCGGTCGAGTACGTGCCAGCGGAGAGGATGGTGAAGGCGAAGACGGCTGCGACCACGACGAAGGCAATCAAGATGATTGCCGTTTCCAGGGCGGTGATACCCTGTTGATCCCTTAACATTCTACTCAGTTTACTGGTCATTTTTAACCTCCTCTAAGTTGTTTGACCTATTTGACAAACGAACACACAGTTTCCCTTTTTCCCGTTCCTGGCCCCGGCTGCACAGTGCCGAGAGACAGTAGCACGGGAACGCGAGTGTACACTAATTCTTTTCTCCGTTTCTTCACCTCCTTCTTCACTACAAACCTGCGGATCGTGCCAGAAGAATCTCACGCTTTCGTCTTCCACTTTCATAGGCGAGTATAGCATAGAAGCGTGCCTGTGCGCTTTCAGTTTGATTGCAAAAACATTCAAACACCACGGGGCACTCCCGGCTCTTCTTCGTCTGAGGGTCTCTTTTCGCCTGCCCCTTCCACCTGCGTCCGCCCCCGGTACAGCGCCAGCAGGTGTCGCACGGCCTTGTGGCACACGAAGACGAAGAGCACAAACGTGGCCAGGAACCACAGCGCCGGGAACAGCACGCTGGTGACGGCTACTATCAACACCAACAGCGCCAGCACGGCAGTGAAGCCAGGGTTGGCGGTGAGGAGCGCGGTTGCGTTGCGCAAGGCCCCTCCCGGCAGCCGCTGATCTTCCTGCTCCAGCAGCAGTGCCAGAGGATACAGTTGAAGAATCAGCCACAGGAACGCTACCGCCACCCAAAGCGCACGCAGCCAGGGGCTCAAGGCGGGACTGATCTCGATTGGCGCGTTGCCCGGTGTGTAGAAGTGGACGTTGGTGAACAAGGTGATGGCCGCCAGAATGTTGAGCAACGCCAACCCCCACGCCCTTTTTTGCCACCCGGAAGCGCCAACCGGTTCTTCCGATAGACCCTTCTGAATACCCAGAAGTGTCCCCTGTATTTCTCCCTTCAGGTCTTCCATTTCGTGTTCGAGTGTCTTTACTCTGTGTTCCAGTTCCACGAGAATCTCTCCTTGGTTAGCAGTCAGCAGTTAGCAGTTAGCGACTGTCGGCCAACGGTGATGCCTTCTCCACAGTTGTAGGCCGGAATGACATTCCGGCCAGTTGACGGATTACAAATCCGCCCTACAACTCGCGAGGCATTTCACGCTTTCATAGGCGAGTATAGCACGAGGAGCGTGCCTGTACGTTTTCAGTTTGATTGCAAGAACGTTCAGGGAGACGATTAAAGATGCAGGAGAAAAGATGCAGGAGAAGTAGAGGCTACTGTCAGGCGAGGGATAAAAAGTAACCGCGTCCGCGTACCGTGCGGATCAGACGAGGTTCGTCAGGGGTGGTTTCAATCTTGCGCCGCAGACGATGAATGCAGGGGCGTACCATGCTTTGGGCTGTCCATTTATCCAGATCATACCCCATCGCGGCGCGAGCCAACTGGCTGCAGGAGAGCACCTGGTTAGGATGCTCTATCAGGGCAACCAGGATGGCTGCTTCGCCCTCTGTCAGTTCAACCGTGCGCACTGGAGCCCCTTTCATCACAGCCAGCCGCTTCTGGCGGTCCAGCGTCAGAGGCCCAGCGTGCAGAAAACGCTCCAGGGACACCGGCGGAGGGCCTGGGGACGTCGGGGGGGGAGATGCGGGGGCGACCGGCCTGTCTGTCTGGCGCAGCGTATCCAGCGCCTGGCCTACCACATCCAGCAGGTGCTGGCGGCGCAACTGCTCAGCGCGCTCTCGCAAGGCGTGGGAGATGACGGCGGAGAGGCTTTCTATGTTGATCGGCTTGAGCAGATAGTCTACGGCATCTGACTTTACAGCGGCGATGGCGCTCTCCAGTGTGGCGTGAGCGGTCAGCACGACGATCAACAAATCGGGGCGTATCTGCCGGGCGCGTTGCATCGCCTCGACCCCATCCATCCCCGGCATGCGCATATCCAGTACCATGAGGTCGTAAGGCTCACTCTCCAGCAAACTCAGCGCCTCGTGGCCGGAACCGGCTTCTTCGACGTGATACCCCATCAGGCTGAGGAGGTCTCGCAGGCCGGCACGCGTGTTGGGGTCGTCATCTACAACTAGCAGCCTCGCTCCTGGATCAGCCCCCGGAGGGCCGGGATTTTCTGTCATATCGTCTGTTCCCCGGTGGACTGAAGCATGCCATCAACCAACACTCTTATGAGTTGAGAACCCGTTACGGTGCAGTTAGCAAAACCGCCCTACTATCTCCGCTAACGGCTAGTGGAATGTGTTCACACTGCCAGGGCTTCGTGTATGCGGTTGGCAATGTCGCCTATGGCGCGGGAGAAGTCCGAACCAGGGTCAGTCAGATAAAGGGGTTGCCCTTCGTTCAGGGCACGGATCACCCGATCGCTCCCGTCCGGCACGCACCCCCTGAGCACGGTTCCCAGACGTGATTCAATCTGCTTGCGCGGGACGCCTCCGGGCATACCGTGCCGGTTCAGGAGAAGCCAGAAATCGCAATTCATCGCCCTGACGGTCTCCATGGCGTGAGCGGCCTGCTCGACGGATATGAGTTCAGGCGTCAGCACGCATAGGCTGAGCCCTTCACCTTTTTCGGTCAGGAGCGGGTCTTCCCAGGAGAGAAAGGGGCCACCATCCACGAGTACGTAATCAGCCTTGGCCAGGGCCATTTCCAATATATTGTCCAGGGCCTCCCGGTTCATTTGCCTGGCAAAGGCTGGGTCTGATACTCCGAGGAGAACCCACACGCCTGGCAAGTACTCCTTCAGTGCGGTGGTGAACACCTGCTCGTCCAGGTCATTGACAAATGGGAGAAGGATTTCCAGCACACGCTTCTTCGGCAGGCCCAGAAAGAGCGCGACGTTTCCAAGGGGGCGCTGCCAGTCCACCAGCAGGACGCTCTTCTGCGAGACATTGTGTAGGGCCAGAGCCAGATTGACTGTCAGCGTGGTGGTGCCCACGCCGGCTTTGCTGCCGAACACGGTGACCAACTGGCCCAGGCCCAGGGCTTCTGGCCGCAGGCGGACCTTGACGCGAGCCACCAACTCACCTATTTTCACCGGCTTGGTGATGTAGTCGTCCCCTCCTATGCGTAGACCCTTTACCTTCGCCTCCATCTTGTCCAGAGAGGAGAGGAAAATGATGGGAATGTGGCGGCCTTCTGGCGAGCGGCGAATGCGCCTGGTGGCCTCAAAGCCGTCTATGCCCGGCATCATCACGTCCATCAACACCAGGTCTGGTGCCTGCGCTTGAACTTTCCGCACGCCCTCCTCACCCGTCGTCGCCGTAATGACCTCATATCCTGCCCGGCTCAGGCTTAGTTCCACCAAGCGCAACACTGCTTGATCGTCGTCCACCACTAAAATCCTGCGTCTGGCCACAGTAGTCACTCCCTCAGGTATTGGTGTATCTTCTTGATATTTTGGGGCCAAGCCGCACCGATGATTGAAATCATCGGCTGATACGGCGAAGTGCGTTAAAAACGCACTGGAGAACCATATCTTAACCTGTTTTTAACAGGTTTTGGATGTCAGCGGTCCGTTTCAACGCTCCGCGTGGCGGCAGTGAGGCTATCAAACTGGTTCTCCCTCAACAAATATATACGCCCTATGCTGGTAGGATAAGATAAAGGCACTGGTTGTGGCGAGGCCAACCTCCACCAGGCCGAGATAACGACCCGCGGTGGGAAGTATAGCACGTGGGTAGGGGGTTGTCAAACTTTCGTTCAACCGCTGACGGCTGTCCGACTTGACAAACGATTGCTACCAGGCTACAATATAAATGGCTGCTGAAAAATGGGCAGTGACAATGACCGTCATCGTTGACGGTACTGTTGCGGTCGTGTGGCGCACGCACGCTAATTGACGCATTATCAGAGAGGAGAGAAACGATGAAAAAGCAGTTCGCAACGTCACTGTGCCGCTGGATTGGCCTAACCGTGCTGGTGGCTACGCTGTTCTCCGTACCCGCCGGTTACGGGTTGGCCCAGGATCCAACGGCCACACCCACGTCCCCTACCTCGCCGCTGCTCACTCCCACGCCCGGTCCCACCCTGACACCTACTCCCACACACACGCCCGGCCCTACGTCGACGCCCCCAGGACCTCCACCGTGGGGTATCCTCGGCTACCACACCGTGCAGCCAGGGGAAACGCTCTACTGCATCGGGCGGGCCTACGGGGTGGACCCCTACGCCATCGCCACACAGAATGGGATTCTCAACCCCAACGTCATTCACGCCGGGCTGGTCCTGGCGATCCCCAACGCGCCGCGTGTATTGCCGCCTGGCCAGGTCTGCCCGCGCCAGTTCGATGGCGGCACACCGACGCCCCCCGGCTGCCGTTGGTATCACACCGTCGTCTGGGGCGAGAACCTGTACCGCATCTCGTTGCGCTATGGGGTCAGTATGTGGGCCATCGCCGAGGTTAACCACATCCTCAACCTGAACTACATCCGCGCCGGACAGGTGTTCTGCATCCCATAGCGGGGTGAGACGGCGTGACACTTCCAGGCCTCAGATAGATGAAGGCTGGGGCCTGGATTGTTTTCTTACATTCTGCCCCTTGCATCCTGCTTCTTGCATCCTGCTTCTTGCATCCTCTCGACTGTGTGCTACAATTCCGCCTATGCGGAGCCTGCTGTGTGCTTTCATTCCCGTCGCTTTCATCGTCTGCCTCGTGCTGGTGCCCCTTCCGACCGTCGCCCAGGGGCCCGCCCCGGTCGTCACCTGGCAGGTTCTGGTGAACCAGGCTCGTCTCGACGAGGGGCTGGCCTCCTATGGCTTCTCCACCTTGCTGACCACCGCAGCGCAGCGTCACGCCGATGACCTGGCAGCCCACCAGATTTGGTCCCACACCGGCTCCGACGGCTCCACGCCGCAGCAGCGCATCGCGGAGGCCGGCTACGCCGCCTGGACCTGGAATAGCGGAGAACTGGTCGCGAGCGAGAACTTCTGGACCGGCCACGGCACGATCGAGGACGCGATAGCCTTCTTCCTGGAGGATCCGCCCCATCGCGGCAACATTCTCAGCACCGTCTACCGGGAGATCGGTATTGGCGTCGCTGCTGACGACGCCGGCCGCAATTACTACGTACTCGACTTCAGCGCACGCCCCAACGTGCTGCCTATCTTCGTCAACGAGGGTGCTACCAGCACCGATAACCCACAGATAGCGATCCGATTGACCAACGAGGAGGCCCGACCAGGAGGGGAGGGGGCAATCTTCATGGGCCAGGCGATTGAGATCCGCATCAGCAACGAACCGGAGTTCGACGACCTGCCGTGGCAACCCTGGGAGCCATTCGTACCCTGGACTTTGCCGGGCACCATGGGCGAACATACCGTCTACGTCCAGTTTCGCGACGCGGCTGGCCGTACTGCCGCTTCGGCTGACGCTATCTTCCTCGGTGAGGAAGTATCCATCACACCGACGCCCGTCCCACCCAGCCCCACCCTCGAGCCCGCCGCTACACCTTTGTCTCCCCCCCTCGCGGGGGGGGCTGGGGAGGGTACCCCCGAGCCTACTGCCACGCTTGCTCCTACCGCTGCCCCTACACCAGAACTGCCCCCAGTCATAGAGCCGTCTCCTACTCCCCACGCCCCTCGCCTTACGCCTTTCCCTACCTGGACGCCTCTTCCACCAGCGATGCCCCAGGAAGCCAGCAGCCCCGGCCCGCCCCTGGCCTTGCTCGCAGCGCTGCAAGGATTGGCCCTCATCCTCGGTATTTACCTTGCTCTGAACCGTGGGCGAGGGGCGGGGTGACCCTGCCCCTACCGTGGGCACCCTGTGGGATTATGAGCAATCCCGGGTTCATCGGCATCTTCGACTCCGGCGTGGGGGGGCTGAGCGTGTGGCGTGAGGTTACCCGCCAACTCCCTCGCGAAGATGTGCTCTACCTGGCTGACCAGGCCCACGTGCCCTACGGACACCGCTCGTTAGCCAAAGTGCGTGAGTTCTCCGAGGGCATCACGCGCTTTCTGCTGGGACAGGGCGCGAAGGTCATCGTCGTCGCTTGCAACACCGCCTCCGCGGCTGCGCTGCATTACCTGCGGCGCGCCTTCCCCAGCGTCCCCTTCGTGGGGATGGAGCCGGCCGTCAAGCCCGCCATCGAACGGACACGCAGCGGCGTCGTGGGAGTAATCGCCACCCAGGCTACTTTTCAGGGGGAACTCTTCGCCAGCCTGGTGGAGCGGTGCGCGGGCGATGTGCGAGTGCTCACCCAGGTCTGTCCGGGGCTGGTGGAGGCGGTGGAGGCCGGCGCGTTGGACACCCTCGCGACCGAGGCGTTGCTGCGGGAGTGCCTGGTGCCGCTGGTCGAGGCCGGGGTGGATCAACTGGTGCTTGGCTGCACTCACTATCCCTTCCTCCGGCCGGCCATCGAGCGGGTGGTGGGGGCGAGCATCACGGTGATTGACCCTGCCCCGGCGGTCGCCCGCCAGACCGGGCGCGTGTTGGCCCGACGGGGGTCAAAGGCCGGCCCTTCGACAGGCTCAGGGCACGGCCGGGGCCGCGTGGGTCATCACGTATTCTACACCAGCGGGAACGTGGCGACCTTCACCACGATGATCGAGCGGTTGCTCTTTCCCATTGGGGGAGGCGTAGAAGTGCGGGCAGTTCGCTGGCGGGAAGGGCGGCTGGAGACGGGTACGTGAAACGCCTGCGGTGGCAATGCCTTCTTCCAGTTTCCACGTGCGTTTGTGCACTACTCATACTTCAGTGCGGCGATGGGGCTGAGGGACGCCGCCCGCACCGCTGGGTAGACCCCTGAGACCACGCCCACCAGTGCGGAGAACAGGAGCGCGAAAATGGGCAGCCACAAGGGCGTGTGGATCAGAGATATGTGCACGTCCGAGGCGGCTGCCCCGCTCTGCTGCACCGCCTGCGCCGCCAGGTAGGTGCCGGCGATGAGGTCTATCAACTTCCCCAGGACCACTCCCAGGAGCACTCCTCCAATCCCGCCCAGCAGCCCGATGCTCCCCGCCTCGCCCAGGAAGATGGACATCACGTCCCGGTTGGTCGCCCCAACCGCCTTCATCAGCCCGATCTCCCGCGTGCGCTCGTAGATCGCCATCGTCATCGTGTTGGCGATGCCGAAGGCGGCCACGATGAGCGCGATGGCCCCGATGCCGCCGAAGATGCCCTGGATGACCAGGAAGAAGACGTTCATCTGCTGCATCATGCTGCGTGCTGACCAGGCGACAAACCCCCGGCTGGTGATCTCCCGCTCCACGCTCAACGCCCATTCGGGATCGGCGATCTTGACCAGTACCTGGCTGTATCCCTCGCGGCCCGGGTTAGGGCGATGGCCGGCGAACCAACCGTTCAACTCCAGCACATCGTTCAACGCCAGGTAGAGCGTGTAGTCGTCCTGCCCGCCCGATTCCTCCAGCACGCCCGTCACCCGCAACCGCACGGCGCGCTCCACCGGGCGGCCGTCATCTCCCATCTTGCTGAGGACCAATTGCAGCCCCTGCCCCTGCAGGTCGGGGGGCTCTTTCACCTGACGCTGTGCCTGTGGGTCGAAGAGACCCTCAGACACACGCGCCCCGGCCAGCGCCTGCCAGCGCCCCAGCCGGTCCGTCCCGCTCGCCAGCGCGAAGTCCAGGTGCTCCACCTGCGCCGGGTCAATGCCCACGATCTGCGCCCCACCCAGCAGCCGGTTCAGGCGGAGCGTGCCCCCGCCCATCAGGGACTCGCGAGGCGTGACGGCCACCACGCCGGGCAGGTCACGGAACTCGTCCAGCGTGCGGTCGTTCAACACTGCCTCCTCGCCGGCGCGGCCCGAGGGTGACCCGCCGAGGGTCCTGACGAACGCGCCGGAGAGGACGGTGATCTCAGTCAGTTCGCCGATGGAGCCCAGGCCTTCGGCGGCGCTGCGCTGAAGGCCGGCCGCCAGCGAGACCAGGACGATCACCGCCGCTGTGCCGATGACCACGCCGATGGCCGTCATCGCCACGCGGGCCTTCATCCGGCCCAGGTTACTGATCACCAGGTGAAGTAGATCCCTGAAACTCAATGCTCAACTCCCCAGCCCCAGCAGCCCCCGCAGGAAGCGCAGCACTTTCTCCCAGAAGCCTTCCTCTTGTTCCTGAGGTACCTGTTCGGCCCCCGGCGGAGGTTCCAGCGGCTTCTCAACCTCCACCGTCAGTGTCTGCGTCACCACCTGCGGCTGCTCGAAGTCGTCCAGGTAGTGGACGATCACCACAACTTTGGCTATCCCACCTTCCTGAGCGACCGCCGTCGCCTCCAGCGACCCCGAGGTGCCCCCGTCCAGCGGCCCCAGGTAGAGCGAGCCTGCGCTGATCTCCAACTGCGCACTGGTGACCTCCAATGTGCTGACGTTGACCAGCGTGCGCCCGATGTTGGTCACCTCGACCGGGAGTTCAAAGGGGACGCCGACGACGGCCACCTCCACGGGGCGGTAGAAGCCAATCTGGAGATGGGGTCGCCGGCGCACCAGCAGGCTGATCAGTTGGCTGTCAGTGTGGCGGGTGCCGCGGGCGTCGTCGAAGGCCAGCGCCACCGGCAGGCTGTAGGCTCCAGGGTTCGCCGACCCGTCTACAACCAGTCGCTGCACTACCTCGACCGTGGCCCCGGCTGCCAGGCGCGGCACGAACTTGACGTTGCCGGAGGCGAGGGGGGCGAAAGGCCCCATGCCGCTCCCTTCCTCGCCGCCTAAGGTCAGCGTCAGTCGTTGCGCCTCCCCGCCGCCGACGTTGCTCACCTCCAGCGCCAGCGTGAAGGTGTCGCCCGGGGCCAGCGGATCGGGCGTGGTGCGGTATCCGGCGAGGAGCAACTGCGGGCGGTCCGCCAGCGCGGTGCTGACCTCCAGCCCGACGCTCTGGCGGTCGGCGTAGGAGCCGCCCGTGTAGTCGCCGTACTCCAACGAGATCTCCAGCCCCAGGCGGCCAGCCTGGGTCACTTCCCCCAGCACGAGCGGCAGCGTCACCATCACCGTCCGGTTGATGCCCACTGGCTGCACCGCGACGACGTTGCTCCCGCCGGCCGGCACGGCCAGGTCAGCCGAAGCCGCGCCGACTACCACGCGAGTCGCCGTGCGGTCGCCCCGGTTGGCCAGGCGCAGCGTCAGGCTGAATGTGTCGCCGGGTCTCAGGACGGCGGGCTCAGCCTGCGCGGCCTCGATGACCAACTGCGGTCGCCCGTGCCCGACGCCGATGATCTCGACGGCGAGGGTCTCCGGGTACTCGTAGTGGTTGCCCTCATAATCATTAGCGCTGAGGCTGACCTGGAGGTTGTAACTGCCGGACGCCAGGCCGCTGGGAACGCGCATCACCTGCGTGACGACGGCGGTGTGATTGATGTGCAGTTGCCCCAGCAGATGGCCCGTCTCGCCCACCGGCAGGAAGGTGCCGCCGGGGAAGGTGAGCATCGTGTTCTCTCCGGCCCGGCTGCCGGTGTTGTAGACCTCGATGGTGACGACGAACTCACGCCCCACGACGATGCGGCTGGGCTCGACGCGGTAGTTGCGGATGGCGAGGATGGGACGACCGGGCAGCGGCGTGGGCCTGGGGGTGGGGATAGGAGTGGGACCGGGCGCGGGGGTGGCAGCGACGATGGTCAGCGCCTCCGGCAGGGTCGCCGAGATGCTGGCATCGCCCACCTGCAAGTCGTAGGTGCCCGCGGGGACGCCGGGGGGCACTACTGCCATCAGCGCCTTGCTGTTGACGTAGGTGGTTTCCAGCAGGCCGAAGCCGACCAGCCGGGCGACGGTGGCGGTGGTGAAGCCACTGCCGTAGATGCTCAGTGTGCCGCCGGTCTCGCTGGTCAGCGTGTCGGGCTCGACACCGGTCAGCGCCAGTTGGGGCAACGGCCTCGCAGCGGCGATGGTTGCCAGCAGGAGCGCCGCCGCAAGAGCAGCGATCAGTGCGACAGCGACGAGTAGAATGGCTTTGCGCATCTTGCCTCCGGGTGCATTTCTCGTGAAGCCAGTAGGAGATAGTGGGAATTCATACCACGTCAGGTTGCCAGCGCAAGGATGCTTTCTACGGCTTGTTCTACCGCCTGTGGCAACTCAATAGGAACGAAACAGCCTGCCGGATACAGGTAATCTTCGCCCGATTCATCAATCACGCGCAGTAGCTGATGTTCCGCACAGCGGGCGTCGGGTATCACCTGATAGATTTTGCACAACTCCAATGATGCTGGATACCCTTCGTTCCTGACACAGACAACAAATTGCGTTTCCAAACCGTGTTGCTTCATCATCCCTCCCACAGAATGCATTTGATCTTGAAGGCTCTTTGGGATTTCGCGTGGTGAGACCCTAAGGGTTTTGCTCAAGATCGTGTAAACACCATTTTTCGCTAGCGTAATGGCTCTTTTTGCCAGATTTTGCACGAAAACCCTTAGGGTCTGGTGACTGACCACGCGAAATCCTGGAGACCCAGCTTTCTCCAACGGCCAGCACCGTAGACCTTGCGCAGGCGTGCAATCTCACGAATTGAGTGACCAACCGCGACCGTTTCAATGTCGGTGATTTTCCCGATTATTTCAAAATCCATTGACACTCTCCATGCCGGTGTAGCCTGGGGACATTGTATCACGAACGGGGAAGGCCGACAAGCAAGTAAATTGCAGATTGCAAATCCGGCACTGCCTTCTCACGGTGGTGTGGGCGCGTCGGCAATCTGTCCATCCAGCAGGTGGATACATCGCCCGGCGAAGTCCATCACTGCCGGGTCGTGGGAGACGACGACGATGGTACATCCCTGTTCCTGGTTGAGCCGTGCTAGCATCGTCATCACCTCCGCGCCGGTGCGGCTGTCCAGGTTGCCCGTCGGTTCGTCGGCCAGGATGATGGTCGGGTCGTTGGCCATGGCGCGGGCCATGGCGACCCGCTGCTGCTCTCCGCCGGATAGTTCCGTCGGCTTGTGCCCCATGCGGTCGGCCAGGTCCACTGTTTCTAGTAGATGGCGCGCCCGTTCGCGGCGCTGGGCCGGGGGGACGCGGGCGAAGAGCATGGGAAACTCCACGTTTTGCAGTGCTGTCATCGTGGAGACCAGGTTGAAGGTTTGGAAGACGAAGCCCACCTCCCGACGGCGATACGCGGCCAGCCCGTTCTCGTCCAGCGTGGTGATGTCCTGGCCGCGCACCCAGATGTGACCCGAGGTGGGGCGGTCGAGTCCGCCCAGGAGGTGGAGCAGCGTGGACTTGCCCGACCCGGAGGGGCCCATCACGCCCAGGAACTTCCCCTCTTCTACCGACAGGCTCACCCCGTCCAGCGCGTGGATGGTCTCCTGGCCCATCTGGAAGTCCCGGCGCAGGTACTGGGTGCGGATGAGGGGTTCTATTTCGGCCATCGCCAGGGGATGGGCGGTTAACCCATTACGCCCATCTGCTGGGCGAAAAGGCCACTGACGAGCGCCGGGATCAGGCTCAGCGTGGTCAGCAGGAGCCACACGCCCAGCGTGACCAGCACCGCCTTGCGCCGAGGCAGGCGGGTGGTCACCGTCACGCCGATCACCAACAGGATCAGGTTCCAGACCAGGAAGAGGTCAATGCGGGACAGGACGGCCACGAGGAGCATTTGGCCTGGACTGGGCGGGGCGACGACCATTTCGCTGATCGGACGGGCTTCCTGCACCAGGCCAGAGAGGCCCGGGTTGGCGATCAGTTGGCCGCTCACCAGGATGTAGACTGTCCGGAGCAAGCCGCGCAGCGCGTAGGGGAGCCAGACCCACACCACCGTGCGGAACATCTGGCCGAAGGTGCTGCGTCCGCCCAGCGCTAGACCAGCCAGGTAGAGCGCCCCGGCCCACACCAGCCAGCCCACCGCCAGCATCACCACGCCGCCAGCGGCGGGGAAGACGGCGGTGATGAGCGGGGAGGCGGCCATGGACATCGCCTGTTCCATCTGCGCCTGCTGCTCGGCGGACATCTCTGTCCCAATGCGCTCCTCCATCTGTTCCTGGGTAGCCTGAACGGCCTCGCGGGCCTGGCGAGCGGTGATGGGAGCGGCAACCACGGTGGGTAGGATGACCAGGAGCACAGCCAACAGGGCTGGCAGCCACCAGGTTCGCCCCCCGCGTTCGGTCAGGTATTCGAGCGTGGCCCGTGGCCGCACGATCATTCCCCATAATAAGCGGGGCAGTCCCCATCGCTCCGGGGAAGTAGCGTTTACTTCGGACATTGTTACCCTCCCGAAATACGGTCAATCGGTTCAGAACACGGACGAGCGGGGAGATTATACCCGAAGTCCGGTTAACCGGCAAACGGTCACTCCACACCTAACCCCCAGTCCCCCTTCCCTACCGGGGAAAGGGGGCGGTGGGTCGGGGGCCTCCGACTTGACAAATCCGGGCCAGCGAGGCGGTAGCGGCGGTGAGCGTATCACGCTGGGGACAGAGCGGCCTACCGCCACCACGCGGAGCGGAGCGTTGAAACGCCCCGCTGATACTCAAAACCTGTTGGAAACAGGTTTCGCCAGTGCGTTTTCAACGCACTTCGTGGTACCAGCCGGTGATTTCAATCATCGGCGGGCAGTTCGCGACCATCTGTCCCCAATGCGATACGCTCACAGCGGCGCTGTGGCGCAAGATGGTATCTTGCGCTACAATAGCGATTGATATGCCAGCAACCAACATCCAGCATCCAGCATCCAGTTCTCACGTCGCCCGCTCCGCTGCACTGGTCGCTTTCCTCTTCGCCGCCGACAAACTGCTGGGGCTGGTGCGCGATGCTGTTATCGGCCACGCCTTCGGTGCCTCCGCCGCACTCGACGCCTACTACGCCGCCTTCGAACTCCCCGATGGCCTCTTCACCGTCGTCGCGGGGAGCGCGATGGCGACTGCCCTCATCCCGGTCCTCTCTGCCCGCATCGCCCGGGGTGACCGGGAAGAGGTCTGGGGGCTGGTCTCGGCGGTGATCAACTGGGCGCTTCTGACCGTAGCGGGGGTGAGCGTGGTGGCGGCCGTCTTCGCCCCCCAGGTCATCCGCGCTGTCGCTCCGGGCTTCGACGCCGAGACGACGGCCCTGGCGGTGCGACTGATGCGGCTGGTGCTGCTCCAGACTCTCATATCCAGCGCCAGCGGCATTGTGATGAGCGTGCTGCAAGCCCACCAGCACTTCCTGCTCCCCGCCGCCGCTCCCATCTGTTACACGCTGGGGCGCGTGGCGGGGGCGCTGCTCCTGGCCCCTCGCTGGGGGATCTTCGGGCTGGCGTGGGGCGGGCTGGCAGGCACCGTGGGCCACTTTCTGATCCAGACGCCCGGCCTGATCCGCTACCGTGCCCGCTGGTGGCCCACTCTGTGTCACCCCGACCTGCGAGCGGTGCTGGCGCTGATGGGGCCGCGGGTGCTGGGGCTGGGGGCCACCTACCTGAACTTTGTTCTCCCCACCTTCCTGGGCTCACGGCTACCCGGAGGGGCGATCTCCGCCTACGAGTACGGCTGGAGGCTGATGCAGTTCCCGGAGACGGTCATCGGCACGGCGCTGGGGCTGACCGTCTTCCCGACACTGGCAGAACGGGTCAACACGGGCGACCGGGAGGGGCTGCGCCGCACGGCCTCCTGGGCGCTGAGGCTGGTGCTGGCGCTCGCAGTGCCAGCGGCGGTGGGCTTGCTCGTGCTGGGCCGCCCGCTGACGGCGCTATTTTTCCAACGTGGCGCGTTCGACGCGACTGCCACCGGCCGGGTCTACTGGGCGTTGCAGTTCTTCGCCCTGGGGCTGGTGGCCCACAGCGCGTTGGAGGTGGTCAGCCGGCTGTTCTACGCCCAGCGGGATATGTGGACGCCATTCTGGGCGGCGCTGGGTGGGCTGGTGCTCAATGCAGGGCTGGGGTGGCTGCTGTTGCCGTATCTGGCCCACGGGGGCATCGCCCTGTCCAATTCCCTGGGGGCGGGGTTGCAGGTGGGGATTTTGCTGCTGGTGGCGCGACACCGGCTGGGCGGGGTCGAGACGCGGGCGCTGAGTACATCGCTGGCACGAACGGGAGCCGCGTCGGCGCTGATGGGCATGGCGGTGGCTGGCTTCCGCGCGCTGCTGCCCGGCGCGGGGCTGCTCGTGACCGGCGCGGGCGGGCTGGCGGTGGGGGCTGTGACCTACGTGCTGGCGGCGCTGCTTCTAGGCAGCGAGGAAGTGCGCGAGTTGCCGGGGCTGCTGCTGAGGCGGAATGGATGAACGATGAGAGTCTGCCTATGGCTCGCTTCTACGGGCCAGCGTGACTTTTTCATGCACAAGCGTTGCCAATCGCCGCGCATCCTCCAGTGAGGTAGCGACCTCATCGTGGGTCAGGTCAGAGGTCAAGCCAATCGGGTATCGTCCTTCAATGTAGTACTCGGTGATGCGCTGGCAGGCGGGCAGGAACGGCGCGAACTCTGCATCGCGGGCTGACGCTTCTTCTGTCTGCCTCAAGGTCGTGAATACGCTCAAACGGCCAGCCGGTGGAGAGCAGGTAGCCCTTGAGGTACTTCTCCACAGCCTGCTAGGTAAGGAAAGCGGCAATACCCAGGGGGCCGCCGTGCACGAGCAATAGTTCCGCTGCGCGAATGTCTTCTTCGGCCTTCGCAAACCACTCGGATGGGATAAGCGAATCAGGAGCGGGCATACAGCACCTTACCCTGATCAACGATCTCGCGGTAGAAAGGGTCACCCATTTCGAGCCGCCGGGCCAATTCCTGCGGGGTAATCACCAACGGCGACAAAGGTAGGCTGCGACGTGGCGTGTACGCAATCCGTCGCACAGTCACGCGCCGATCAATTGGCCGCTCGCCGGTCTCTTTAACGATCAGCAAGTCCACGTCGCTCCCGGCATCGGGCTCCCCATAAGCGTAGGAGCCGAACAGAATGATTTTCTCCGGCCGGTATTGCTCAGCGATACGCTTCACAATCTGCTCGATCGTGTGTTGCATCTCTGCGTGGCGTGCCATTCTGGGCCTCCATTCAGAGGATAGCACAAGCAGGGCGCTGTGTCAAGTAGCCTTTGCTTGAGCAAGAAAGGTGCGGTATAATGACACCGTTCCATCAACGAGGGATATGACGCTCCTGGCACTCATCAACGCTCTGGTCGCCCTCTGGCTGGCGATTTACGGGCTGAATTCCTTCATTCTGGCGTTCCTCTACCTGCGCCACCGCCGGTCAGTCGTCCCTACCCCACCCATAGATCTATCCGCCCTGCCGTTCGTCACCGTGCAGGTGCCTGTGTACAACGAACTCCACGTGGTCGAGCGGGTGATAGACGGTGTGGCCGCGCTCGACTACCCCCGCGACCGGCTGCAAATCCAGGTACTGGACGATTCGACCGATGAGACGGCACACCTGACCCGTGCGCGGGCGGCCCTCCACCGCGAGCGAGGGGTGGATGTCACGGTCCTGCGGCGGCCTGACCGCAGTGGCTTCAAAGCCGGGGCGCTGGCCTGGGGCCTTTCTCAGGCCCATGGCGAATACGTCGCCATTTTCGACGCCGACTTCTGTCCCCATCCCGACTTCCTGCTCCAGACGGTTCCCCACTTCCTCACGCGCCCGCGATTAGGGATGGTGCAGACGCGCTGGTCGTACCTCAACGCCGACTACTCCCCCCTGACCCGTGCCCAGGCGCTGGCGCTCGACGGTCACTTCGTCGTCGAGCAGACCGGACGGCAGCGATCCGGGCTGCTGATGAACTTCAATGGCACGGCCGGGGTGTGGCGGCGGCGCTGCATCGAGGAATGTGGCGGGTGGCAGGCCGATACCCTCTCCGAGGACCTGGACTTAAGTTATCGCGCCCAGTTGGCCGGATGGGAATGTCTTTACCTGCCGGCGACGGATGCGCCGGCTGAGGTGCCCCCTCAGATCGCGGCCTTCAAGCGGCAGCAGTCTCGCTGGGCGCAGGGATCGGTGCAGACCTTGCGCAAACTGGCCGGACCGCTCCTGCGCAGCCGGCGGCTGAAATGGAGGCAGAAGGTGATGGCGCTGGTGCACCTGAGCAGTTACCTGGCCCACGCGCTGATGGTGATGCTCCTGCTGGCCTCACTGCCCCTGCTGCTGGCGCCCGCTTCCGCCCAACTCCCGCTGAGCGGCCTGGGGCTGGTATGCCTGGGACCGCCTCTGGTCTACGCCATCTCCCAGCAGCAGTTGTACCCGGATTGGGGGCGACGGCTACGGGCTTTCCCGCTGCTGGTGCTGATCGGGATCGGCATCGCGTGGTGCAACACACGGGCGGTGTGGCGCGGGCTGACTCGCTGGGGTGGCACGTTCGCCCGCACGCCCAAGTTCCGGCTCGAGGGGCGGGCCGGTCGCTGGGCCGATAGCAGTTACCGGCTGAAGGCCGACGCCAGCACCGTTGGGGAGGTGATGCTGGCGCTCTACGCGCTGACCACCGCATCCGTGGCTTACGCCACCGGTAACTACGGGATGATCCCCTTCTTGCTGCTGTACGCGGCGGCGTTTGGGACGGTGGCAGGGATAGGGTTAGCACAGGCGGCCGCACCTCGCCCCGGAGACCCTAAGGGTTTTCCAAACCCTTAGGGTCTCCGGCCACTATCCCCTCTGCAGCACCATCTTACCACAGGGCTTCTTCAACTCACCGCGCGCCGCCCCTCCCAGAACGCCTCCCGGTTCAGTTCGACGTACTTCGGCGGGACGCGCCGCTCGATGACCGCCAACCACGTCTCCGGCGGTACGTCCAGTCGTGTGGACAGTGTGCCCAGGAGGACGGTATTGGCCAGCCGGGGGTTGCCAAGCCGCTCGGCAGTGGCAAGCCCCTCGACCAGCGTCACGTCGTCGGTGCAGGCGTGTACGGCGGCCAGGATGTCCTCGTCTGCCGGGTAGACTGCATCCCCCACCGTGACCGACATCGGCGGGATGCGCTGCTGGTTGACGAGCACCGTTCCGCCGGGGCGGAGCCACTCAATCCAGCGGGCGGCCTCCAGCAGTTCGGTGGCGATCAGGTAGTCCACCGTGCCTTTCTCGGCCAGGGGCGCGGCCACGTCGTCGCCCCAGCGGACGTGGCTTTCGACCACGCCGCCGCGCTGGGAGAAGCCGTGCACCTCTGACTTCTTGGCGTCGCACCCTGCTTGCAACCCTACTTCAGCCGCAATGTCGGAGGCGGTCAGGATGCCCTGTCCGCCGACACCGACGAATAAAAAGTTAATGTTCTTCTTGTCCATATTCCCCTCAAATCAGTTGAGCGTGGCCAAAATGAGTTGGAGCAAGAGAACTCATGCTGCCTGCTCCAGCACAATTGTCTCAGCTACCGGCGGTGTAGCAGGGAAGGAGCCATAAAGTCGCTGATGCTGGCTCTGCCGGTGAAAGCG
>DAOUEC010000228.1:0-12411 GCA_034430655.1 Anaerolineae bacterium | reverse complement strand
GAGAAGTTCGAGATCGCCAGCCTGCCTCAGACGCAGGTCGAGCCATCAGAAGCGTGACTGAATCCCAGGCTTGCTTAGGAGCACTGTAACCGCGCCCCTACGGAAAATGGATATGGACAGGTTGCTGGAGCAGTTTCTGACCTATCTGCAGATGGCACGAAGTGCCTCATCCTACACGGTCAAGAACTATGGCAACGACATCGGCCAGTTCCTGGACTACTGCGGGGCACAGGGAGTGAGTTCGCCGGAACAGGTGGATCGCTCGCTGCTGCGGAACTACCTGGCGGAACTGGACGCCGCTGGCTACGTCAAGGCCAGCATTGCGCGGCGCGTGGCAGAACTGCGCTCCTTCGGCGACTTCCTGGTGCGGGAGGAGGTACTGGAGCGCAACCCCTTCCGCATGGTCAGCGCCCCTCGCGTCCCCAAGCGGCTACCCCAATACCTGACAGTCGCCGAGGTGGAGGCGCTGTTGGCAGCGCCCGATACGTCCACCCCGCTGGGCCTGCGCAACCGGGCCATCATCGAAGTGTTGTACGCTGCGGGCCTGCGGGTCAGCGAATTGGTGGGCCTGGACGTAGCGGACGTAGACCTGGTGCAGGCCCAGGTACGCGTGGTGGGCAAGGGGAACAAGGAGCGCATCGGCCTGCTGGGACGACCGGCGGTGCATGCGGTGCGGGCGTACCTGAGAGCGGGGCGGCCCGAGTTGCTGGGTCGGCCACCGACCAGCGCGCTGTGGCTCAACCACAGGGGCGGGCGACTGACGGCGCGAGGGGTGGCGCTGATATTGAGCAAGGCCGGCAAGCAGGCAGGTATCCACACGCCCGTCTCTCCCCACATCCTGCGCCACTCCTTCGCTACTCATCTCCTGGACGGTGGCGCTGACCTGCGCGTGGTGCAGGAGTTATTGGGTCACGCCAATCTCGTCACGACTCAAATCTATACTCACGTCAGCCAGAGCCGAGCGCGGGAGGTTTACGTGCGGGCGCACCCGCGAGCCGCTGCCTCGGATTTGCCCTAGTCGCCACTTTATGGTAAAGTATTGTGCACCAGCGGCGCTTGTGGTATACTATTAGGTACACTACATCTCACGGTCTTTGTCAGTAGGAGAGGAGGCAGATCATGGATACAATCCAGCAGTTCGTTCAGCAACGCAATACCCTGGTGGCACTGATTGGTGGGGCAGTGCTAGGGCTGCTTCTGGGGCTGGCCATCGGCTGGTGGTGGTGGCCGGTTGAGTGGACCAATTCCACGCCTGGTAATTTGCGCTCCGATTTCCAGAGCGACTACGTCCTCTGGGTTGCCGAGCGCTACGCGACGACCGGCGACCTGGAAGAGGTGCGCAGTAAATTGGGTGCGGAATATTGGAAGGAGGGCCAACTTGCTGAGACGCTGGAGCGCCTGGCCCAGGAGCAGGGCGGAGAGGAGGCAACCCGCCTGCGGGCCCTGGCGCATGCCCTGGAGGAGACCCCATCCGCCGCGCCGACGGTGAGTCTCTGGGAGAGGCTTCGTCCGGTGGCGATGGTTTGCGGGGTTGGCTTATTGGTGGTGGCATTCGTGGGAGGGGCATTCCTCCTCGTCAATCGTTCGCGCAGGTCACGGGCCGTGTCGGAGGAGGCCGGGCGAGGTATAGGGATAGCCGAAGGACTCCCTCCCTCTGAACAAGTCTCCTGGGGGGTCGAGGGAGCACCGCTGGCTCAGTTTGTCACGACCTATACGCTGGGGGATGATCACTATGATCCCTCGTTTAGCGTTGAGTTGGAGAGCGGTGAATTCATGGGCGAGTGCGGCGTGGGCATCTCGGAGACCATCGGCGTAGGTGCCCCCAACAAAGTCACTGCTTTCGAGGTCTGGCTGTTCGATAAGAACGACATTCGCACCGTGACCAAAGTGCTGATGTCGGATTACGCCTTCCACGATGAGGCGCTGCGCACCAAGTTGGCGCCCAAGGGGGAGCCAGTGCTGGCCGGGGTGGAGAAGGACGTGATCCTGGAGACGAAGATGCTGCGTGTGCGGGCGCGCATTGTCGAAACAGAGTACGGGGCGGGAAACCTGCCACCCGATAGTTTCTTCGAAAGGCTGACAATAGAGTTGGCGGCCTGGGTCAAGCCGGGGCAGGAGGGAATACAGCCAACGGCTGAGGCCGATGCCGTCGTCATGCCGCCCACGCTTGTAGATTGACGAGATCGGTTCTGGCGCAGATCGCGCAGATAGACACCCTCGCCGTGGCAGCGCGGCGAGGGTGTTCGTTTGAGAGGAACAATGCGCCGCCTGTGGTGGGCCTTTCTGCGGCTCTTCTTCCGCCTGCTCTACAATGAGTTCGCCTGCACCTACGACCTGGTGGCCTGGGTGGCGTCATTGGGTCAATGGAATGCATGGGGACGCACCAAGCACTGTATGGGAGCGAGTTGGGCGCACCGAGGTGATGCTGGTCGCGGCGGAAAAGAGATGACGGCACGAGCGGCATCGTTTGCTCCTTCGCGTGCTTTGTGGTAAAATAGATATACCTGGTGGGTGTGGCCTAATGGTTAAGGCACCTGGTTGTGGCCCAGGAAATTGTGGGTTCGAATCCCATCACTCACCCCAGACGGCCGGACTGCGATCCGGCTTTCATTATGCACAGATCGCCCCCGTAGCTCAATTGGACAGAGCGTCGGACTTCGAATCCGCAGGCTGCGCGTTCGAATCGCGCCGGGGGCGCTGGCAGTCCCGCAACCGAGAGGAAGCGGGACTTTCACTTGAACAGGGTGGGAGGAGCGAGGTCAAAACAAGGACAGCGCCACGTGAAGCGGCGTGGTGCGGGGGGCTTAAGATCGGCGCCGGCGCGGCGGGGATGGGGGCGGCAGCAGCGCTGCCGCGAGTACCTCATCCATCCGCTCAGCCAGGATGATGTTCATGCCGCGCTGCACACGTCGGGGGATTTCAACGAGGTCTTTCTTGTTACGCTTTGGGATGATGACTACCTTGAGGGCAGCCCGGTAGGCTGCCATCATCTTCTCCTTGAGGCCGCCGACAGGCAACACGCGACCACGCAGCGTGATCTCGCCCGTCATACCCACGTCGTGGCGCACGGGGCGACCAGTGAAGGCGGAGATGAGCGCTGTGGCGATGGTGATGCCGGCCGATGGGCCATCCTTGGGGATTGCCCCCTCCGGCAGGTGGATATGGATGTCGGTTTTTTCGAAAACGTCAGGTTTGATGTCGAAATCCTTGCTGCGGGAGCGGGTGTAACTTAACGCCGCCTGTGCCGATTCCTGCATCACCTCGCCCAACTGACCGGTCAGCAGCAAGTTGCCTTTGCCGGGCATCAGCACCACCTCCACGGGCACCAGATCGCCCCCCCCCTCAGTCCACGCTACGCCGGTGGCGATGCCGACCCCATCCTGCTCCTCCGCCAGGCCATGGATAAACTGTGGCGGGCCGAGGTAACGGGCGAGCGATCGAGCCGTGATACGATGTGAAGGCGAGCCCCCCTCGGCCAGGCGGCGGGCGATCTTGCGACAGATGCTAGCAATCTCGCGCTCGAGGTTGCGCACACCGGCCTCGTAGGTGTATTCGCGAATGAGGGCCTGCAGCGCACCGTCAGTGAAGGTGATGGGGGTATCTGTTAGACCGTGCTCTTCCAGTTGGCGCGGGATCAGAAAACGGCGCGCAATCTCCAACTTCTCCTCGTCAATGTAGCCGGGGAACTCGATCACCTCCATGCGATCTCGCAAAGCCGGTGGAATGGGATCGAGAATATTGGCCGTGGTGATAAACAAAACCTTTGAAAGGTCGTAGGGCACCTCGAGATAGTGATCGGAGAAGGCGTGATTCTGCTCGCGATCCAGCACCTCGAGCAGGGCTGCAGACGGGTCACCGCGAAAGTCCAGCCCTATCTTGTCCACCTCGTCGAGCATGAACAGGGGGTTGATCGTGCCGGCCCGCCGCATAGTCTGAATGATGCGACCGGGCAGCGAGCCGATGTAGGTACGGCGGTGGCCTCGAATCTCCGCCTCGTCCCGCACGCCGCCCAGGCTCACGCGCACGAACTTGCGCCTCAATGCCTCAGCGATTGATTGCCCCAAGGAGGTCTTGCCGGTGCCGGGCGGCCCCACGAAGCAGAGAATCGGGCTATGCATCTTGTCGGCTGCCAGACGCCGCACCGCGATGTATTCCAGGACACGCTCCTTGGCCTTGGGCAGTCCGTAGTGACGCGATTCCAGCACTTCCTCTACGTGCTTAACGTCCAGATTGTCCTCGGTAGTTTCCGACCACGGCAACTCGATCAGCCAGTCGAGATAGGTGCGGATCATACCAGTCTCGGGCGACATCGGCGGCGTAGATGCCAGCCGGTCGAGTTCCTTGTTGGTCCGGGCGCGCACACCGTCGGGCATCTCCATCTCGGCAATTCTATCGCGCAGTTCGTTGACTTCCTGGGTGTAGGCGTCAGTCTCGCCCAGCTCACTTTGGATAACCTTCATCTGCTCACGCAGGAAGTACTCGCGCTGGGCCCTATCCAACCCCTGCTGCACCTGCGCGTGGATGTGATCCTCCAGTTCGAGCACATCCAGCTCCTTGGCCAGCAGGACACTGACACGCTGCAGCCGCGTCGCGGGATCAAGGGTCTCCAGTACCTCCTGCCGCTCAGTCACTTCCAGGTCCAGCGCCTGGGCCATCAGGTCGGCCAGCCAGCCTGGCTCATCTATGTTCATAGCGAAGACATAGACGTCTTCGGGTAAGATACGGTTCAACTGCACGACCTTCTCAAAAAGCGCCAGCACCGCCCGCATCAGCGCCTCAGTGAGCGGGGTTTTCTTGGTCACTTCGTAGATGGGCAGGGCGCGCACGCGGATGTAGGGCTCCAGGCAGACATATTCGACGATTTGCACCCGCTGGAGTCCCTGACTCAGCATGCTGACGGTGCCGTCAGGCATGCGCAACATGCGGCCGATGTCCACTCCAGTGCCGAAGGTAAAGAGGTCCTCGGGGCCTGGCTCCATCACGTCTGCATCTCGCTGAGCAACAGTGATGAGATGCTCGCCTTGTTCGGTCGCTACTTCAATGGCCTCTATCGAGCGGTCGCGCCCGACGAAGAGCGGCGTGACCATGCGAGGAAACATCACCATGTCGCGCAGCGGCAGAAGTGGCGCTTCGATAACCCCGCCCGGAGATTCGCACAAAGGCCCTTCATCCTCAAGATCCTCAAAATCCAAGTCGCTCAAGGGAAATGGCGTTCCCTGGAGCCACCCCATTTGTGATTGCCAATCCTGAAACACTCTATCCCACATTATACCCTCTTCCCACATCAGGTTCCCAGTTCCTCGTCATTGTCCGGCAGCGGGGCTCCGGTGTAACGCGCCCACTCCTCACGGGCGTCGGCGACGAGGAAGATAGAACCGGTCACCAGCAGACCATCACCCGGGTCCATCACCGCAAGCCCTCGCCGGATTGATTTTCTCACGTTCACACTGACCTCCGCCCCACCTCCCACCGAAGCGACAACATCGGCCAACTCAATCGGCGACTCGGCCCGGGGGTGATCGGAGCGGGTGACTATGGTATACTCGCTGATCGGCAGGAGTGCCCTCAGCATCCCGGCGATATCTTTATCGGCCGAGGCGCCGAAGATCAGCACCCAACGCCGGTCGGGGAACCATTCTTCCAGCGCCTTGCGCAGTACCTGCGCCGAATAGGGATTATGAGCACAGTCTACGACTACCAACGGCTCGCGGCTGAGAATCTCCAATCGCCCTGGCCAGTGGACATTGTGTAGCCCCTGGTGCACGGCCTCGACAGGGATGCGGAAGCCCCGCTGGCGCAGGATGTCCAGCGCAGCGAGGGCACTGGTGCCGTTCTCCAGTTGATGGCGGCCCAACAGGGGCATCCAGTACTCGCCGTCCAGTTCCGAGCCCCCATCGGTGATGCGCCGAGCGGTGAAAACCTGACCCTCCAGGTCGGCGGGACCAGGGTTGTAATCCCAGTCACGCCGGACCTCGATGAGCGGCGCTCCGCGCTCTCGGCTGATGGCTTCGAGCACCTTGATCGCCGCGGCCCGCTGCGGCGCGCTCACAACTGGGATACCCGGCTTGATGATGCCTGCTTTCTCGCGTGCAATCTCGGCCAGGGTATTACCCAGCAGGTAAGTATGGTCCAGGCTGAGTGAAGTAATGACCGATACCTCAGGCATCAAGACGTTAGTGGCGTCGAGTCTGCCGCCCAGACCCACCTCGACGACGGCAACGTCCACCTCAGAACGGGCGAAGTACAGGAAGCCGATGACAGTGACGACCTCGAAGGTAGTCACTCCGGGCGCACGCTCGATCAGCGGGCGGGTCTCTTCCACCAGCGCGACGACCTCTTCCCGCGCAATCTTATGTCCAGCGACCCGAATCCGCTCGCGGAAGGTATGGAGGTGGGGCGAGGTGTAGAGGCCAGTACGATAACCGGCTACCCGCAGGCAGGCCTCGCTCATTGCCGCTGTGGAGCCCTTGCCCTTGGTGCCAGCGATATGCATCGCTGGGAAGTGGGTGTGTGGGTTGCCCACAGCCGCCAGCAGTCGCTCGACCCGCGAAAGGTTGAATGTATCGGGCGCGTAACGCTCGATGCGCATCTTTTCGTAGTCGGTCAGGCTGTGGAGATAGGCGATAGCCTCTGTGTAGTTCATCGTATTTAACAACACCCTGCCAGTCGGCGTGGATTGTACCTGTTTTCCTGGGAAATGCAAGTCGGAGATGCGGCAGATAAGAGGCGCTTCCACCTCCAGCCGAAGCGCCACCTGCCCGACCGCTCAAAGGGGAATTCTATAGCCTGATCCCCCGCTCCAGTTCAAACAGGTTGCTGTTTTGACAAACACTCTCAATGGTGTTATCATATCGCGGCTTCCCGAGACGGAGTTATCCCATGCGCGATACAAGTGAGTGGCGTCCTATTCATTGGGTGCTGGCCAGCATCATCCTCTTGACACTGCCGTGCTATTGCATCGGCATCTCGATGCTGGTGTTGAAGCCAGAAGCCCGGGTGCCGACGCCTACACCGACCGCAACGCTTACCGAATCACCTTCGGCCACACCCGCCCTGGAGACAGTGGGGCCGACGGAGACGCTGCTGCCAATCCCCACCCAGTGGTTCCCGCCCACGCATACGCCCACGCTCAGCCCAACACCTACCGCCACGCCGACACCCACGGACACCCCGACTCCTACCGCCACGTCAACAATCACACCTACGGCGACATCCACGTTCACCCCGACGCCCACCAGCACTGCCACGCCGACGGAGGCGCCGACCGAAACACCTATCCCGACGGAGACGCCGACCGAGACACTCATCCCAACAGCGACACCGACCGTGACCCTCACAGTCACGACGACGCCTACGCTCACACCCACGGTGAGCATCACCGCGACGCCGGAGTCATGAGCGACCATCTATTACAACCACAAAGGAGTCTTGCATGGAAGTTATTCCCCTGCTAAAACAACTTTCGGAAGCCGATGGCCTTTCCGGTCACGAGGAACCAGTACGCGAATTGTTGCGCCAGACCTGGCAACCCTTCGTGGACGAGATGCGTGAGGGTAAACTGGGTAGCCTGATTGCCCTCAAGCGGGGCACAGGCTCTGAGCCTCGCCCCAGGTTGATGCTGGCGGCCCACATGGACGAAATTGGGCTGATGGTGACCGGCGTCGAGAAGGGCTTCCTGCGCATCACCCGGGTCGGGGGAACGGACCGGCGAGTATTATTGGGACTCGAAGTGGTCGTCCACGGGCGACGTGACCTGCCCGGCATCGTCGCTACTCGCCCGCCCCACGTCTTGCCAGAGGAAGAACGCAAGAAAACCGTGCCCTGGGATAAACTCTTCGTAGACGTGGGACTGCCAGCGGAAGAGGCCGAGCGGCTGGTCGCAGTCGGCGACCTGATCTCTATCCGGCGTGAGATGGTGGAATTGAAGAACCGCCGCGTGGCAGGCAAAGCGATGGACGATCGGGCCTGCGTGGCCGCCGTGACGCTCGCACTGGAGCAACTGGCCGGCGTGCGTCATGCCTGGGACGTCTTCGCCATAGCGACAGTGCAGGAGGAGACGGGGCTGAAGGGGGCCATCGCCTCCGCCTACGGCGTCGCACCAGACCTGGCCGTGGCGCTGGACGTGACCTTCGGCAAACATCCAGGCGTCCCGGAGGTGGACGGTTTCCCCCTGGGCGATGGCCCGGCCATCGGGATCGGCCCCAACTTCCACCCGGGGCTCGTGGCGCGTCTGAAGGAAGTAGCCGAGGCCCACGAGATTCCATATCAAATTGATCCCATCCCGGGCCGTAGCGGTACCGACGCCTGGGCCATCCAGGTCACCCGCGAAGGGGTGCCCACGGCTCTCGTCTCCGTCCCCATCCGCTACATGCACCAGCCGGTGGAGACGCTGGCCGCGCAGGACGTCGAGCGGGCCGGACGGCTGCTGGCGGCGTTCATCGCGGGGCTGGAAGTGGATTTTCTGGAAAAACTGGCATGGGGGACTACAACGGACTGAGAAAGAAACGGAAGTAGCAAGCGAGTTGAGGTAAGTAGGGGCAGCGGGTGCTATGAGTGGAAGATGTCGGCTTGTTCGATGCCTATCTGTTGTTTTCTCCATCCGTTGTTGTGCTGCTAAGAAACCGGAGCAAGGAGGCTTATGATACTGAGAGAACTTTCGGAAGCGTTTGGCGTTTCAGGGAAGGAAGACGATGTGCGCGCCGTCGTGCTAGACGCGGTGCGGGAGTACGTGGACGAGGTCAAGGTAGACACAATGGGCAGCGTCCTGGCTTTCAAGCGTGGGACGGGGCAGCAGCGTATGCGCGTGATGCTGGACGCCCACATGGACGAGGTCGGCCTGATGGTCGTGGGATACGACAACGACGGCTTCCTGTGGATAAGAGCCGTCGGCGGCATTGACCCCCGGCTGTTGCCCGGCACTCTCCTCCAGGTCGGCCCCGAACGCATCCCCGGCGTCATCGGCGTTAAGCCGATCCATCTGCTCAAAAAGGAGGAGGGCGAGAAGGTTCCCAAACTCGAAGACCTGGTCGTGGACATTGGGACCAAGAGTAAGGACGAGGCCAAGAAACTGGCCCCGCTGGGCACATACGCCACCTTCGCCACGGAGTTCCGCGAACTGGGGCCCACCGTCAGCGGCAAGGCATTCGACGACCGGGCCGGATGCGCGGTGCTGGTGGAACTTCTGCGCGGTGAACGCTTTCGCTTCGACCTCCACGCGGCCTTCACCGTACAAGAGGAGGTCGGGCTGCGCGGAGCGCGGGTGGCAGCCTACGGTATTGAGCCCGACTGCGCCTTTGCGCTGGAAGGCACCATCGCCGACGATATACCCAAGGACAAGGACGTCAGCCCCACGACGGAACTGGGCAAGGGGCCGGCGATCACGGTGATGGACCGCTCCTTCATCGCCGACCGACGCTTGGTGCGGCTGCTGACCGGCACGGCCAAGGAACTCGGCATCCCACACCAGATCAAGCAGCCGGGCATCGGCGGCACCGACGCAGGGGCCATTCACCTGACCCGCGAGGGGGTGCCCTCGGTGACAGTAGCGGTGCCCTGCCGCTATATCCACAGCCCGGTGGCCTTGCTAAGTTTGGACGATTTCAATAACACGGTGCGGCTGATGCGCGAATCCCTTTCGCGCCTCACACGGCGCACCTTGGAAAGGGGGAGGGACTGATGAGAGAACTGATACGCAAATTGGTGGAAACCTACGGCCCTTCAGGAGCCGAGGAGCAGATTCGAGCCGTCATCCGCGCTGAGGTCGAGCCCTTAGCCGACGAACTTCGGGTGGACCCGCTGGGGAGCCTAATCGTCCACAAGCAAGGCGGCGATGAGGGCAAGCGCATCGTTCTGGCCGCCCACATGGACGAGATCGGCGTGATGGTGACTTACGTGGATGAGAAGGGGTTTGCCCGCTTCACGCGCATCGGTGGGGTGAACCCGCTCACCTGCGTGGGTGCGCGTGTGGCCTTCGCCGACGGGACGGTGGGCGTCATCGGCATCGAGGAGAAGCGAGATGACACCAGCAAGGCCCCCAAATTCGAGCAACTGTACATTGACACGGGGGCCACGAGCCGTGACGAATGTCCCGTCCACGTGGGCGATGCAGCCACGTTCGTGCGGCCCTTCGTCGCGCAGGGCACGCGGCTGATCGCCAAGGCGCTGGACGACCGCATTGGCTGTGCGGTGCTGATCGAGACGCTGCGCCGGCTGGAGCGCACACCGCACGACGTCTATTTCGTCTTCAGCGTGCAGGAGGAGGTTGGATTGCGCGGGGCGCGTACATCCGCCTACGGCATTGAGCCCGACCTTGCCATCGCCGTGGACGTGACGAGAACCGGTGACACACCGGAATGTGCGCCGATGGCGGTGGCGTTGGGCAAGGGGCCGGCGGTGAAAGTGCAGGATCGGGGGATGATCGCCCACCCGGCGGTGAGGGACCTGCTGGTGCAGCGGGCGAAGGAGGCGAACATCCCCTACCAACTGGAGGTGCTGGAGCGAGGCACCACCGACGCGGCAGCGATGCAACTGGTGCGCGCCGGGGTGCCCTCGGGATGTCTCTCCATCCCTTGCCGCTACATCCACTCTCCTTCGGAGATGGTGGACGAGGGAGACGTGCGGAACAGCGTGCAGTTGTTGCTGGAGGTGTTACGGACAGCGTGACCTGTGCGGTTTAAGAAACCCGGTTTTTCGGAAAAAACCAGGTTTCTCCAGTGTTGCAATAATGAAGTTCAGATGGGAGAGACGACGGATCAGGGAACAGGGCAGTACCGAGGTTACATCATCCTCTGCTCGGTGCTCAGCCTCATCGTCGGGGGAGTGGTCGGCTATTTTATCCCACGCCCTCAGCCCAGCATGCCCATCGTCGTCTCCACCCCCCTCCCAACCCCAACGTCACTCCCCACTCCCACCCTGGCCCCCATCCGGGTCCACGTCAGCGGGGCGGTGCACCATCCTGACGTCTACGAGTTGCCCCCAGACAGCATCGTCCAGGACGCGGTGGACGTCGCCGGTGGCCCAGCCTCCGACGCCGATCTGGACCGCATTAACCTGGCTTTGGAACTCCAGGACCAACAGCAGGTTTACGTGCCGCATCAGGGAGAGACGAATCCACCGCCGCCGGTTTCGGGTGGCGCGTCGGATGGAGGGGGATCTGCGGGGGTGCTGGTCAACATCAACACAGCCACAGCAGCGGAACTGGAGACGCTCCCGCGCGTCGGCCCGGTGACGGCGCAACGCATCCTGGAGTATCGCGAGGCCAACGGCCCATTTGAGACCATTGAGAACATTCAGAACGTCCCGGGCATCGGCCCGGCGACCTTCGAGGGGCTCAAGGAGCTGATCACGGTGCAGTAGGTGGGTGTCTCAACCCGGCGGTGTGGAACCTGCAGGTCGAGATTTGGGAAGCGACAGTGGACCACCAGGATAGAGTGGCAAATTGGGTCGTCGAGTGGATCAAGCGTTGATGCTTTTACTGAATGACGGTACAATGGAGGTTCATCATGGCCCAGAAGAAGTGGACGACGGCGGTCATTCTCTCCGTTCTGCTGGGTGTACTGGGAGCGGATCGGCTTTACCTTGGGCACACAGGTTTGGGGATTCTGAAGCTGATAACCGTCGGGGGTTTGGCATTTGGTGGTTGGTTGATCTGGTCCTGATCGTCACAACAAAATGACAGATGCCAATGGACAGGGATTGCTGAAGGATGAAGTATGGAGACAGCACTCGATCGCACAATATCACTAAAAGACAACATGTACAATCGTGGTCAGGATACTCATTACTTCTTAACTGGGTATTCAGCACTCAAGAATATTAACCTCGGACTAGCTGCAACAGGTATAAGCTGCCCCACAAATATCCTCGACATGGCGTGTGGCTATGGCCGCGTAATGAGAATGTTTAAAGCATATTTTCCTGCAGCGCGTTTGACAGCGTGTGATATTGATCCTGATGCTGTCGATTTCTGTGCGGAAACCTTCGGTGCCGACAAAGTATATTCCGACAAGAACTTCGAACAGATTCGCCTGCCAGATACGTTTGATCTAATATGGTGCGGGTCACTTCTGACACACTTAGATATTCCTCATTGGAAATCATTCATCAACTTTTGTGCTGCGCACTTACAAAAGAGGGGGCTTCTAGCATTTACGACACATGGCCGGTATGCTGTTAAAATGATTACCGATTACGATTTCTACTATGGTCTCGGGAAATCGCGAGCGTGCAAATTGGTCAATGACTACATGGAGAGCGGCTTTGGATATTGTGATTACCCATCTGAATCCGGTTGTGGTATTTCAGTCGCTTCGCCATCATGGGTGGTTTCATTCATCGAGGAACATTCAGAGCTCGAGATCTGTTCAATCATTGAGATGGGTTGGGGTGATCATCAAGATGTCTACTGTTATC
>DAOUEC010000227.1:0-13660 GCA_034430655.1 Anaerolineae bacterium | reverse complement strand
GACATGACCATCCACGACTTTGACATGGCCCGCTACCTCATCGGCAGCGAGGTGGAGGAGGTCTACGTCGCTGCCGGCGTGATGGTGGACCCGGCCATCGGCGCGGCCGGCGACGTGGACACGGCGGTCATCACGCTGCGCTTCGAGAACGGCGTCATCGGCACGATTGACAACAGCCGCCAGGCAGTCTACGGCTACGACCAGCGGGTTGAGGTCTTTGGCAGCGGTGGTGCGGTAAGCGCCGATAACAACTACCCCAACACCGCCATCGTCAGCGACAGCCAGAGCGTCCACCGGGACTTGCCGCTCCACTTTTTCATGGAGCGCTACATAGAGTCCTACGTCGCGGAGATGAAAGCCTTCATCGAATGTGTTCAGCAGGACCAGACGCCGCCGGTGACGGGGATTGACGGGCGCATCCCAGTCGTGATGGGCTACGCGGCTGCCAAATCCTACGAGGAGAATCGGCCGGTCAGGCTCAGCGAAATTTCTCCGGTTTTGTAAGGTCGCGTCATTCGCACCATTGAATGTTTGACAAGGGCCATCAAGCGTGCTATAATCTATTTGCACACGTTTGCAAACCCATCGTAAGCGATCCAGCGCATCACCTCGAGATCGCTTTTTTCTGAGCAGACTGTGCATACGTGTGCAAACAGGAGCCCCCCTATGCGCGTCTCGATCAAGGACATTGCCAAAGCAGCCGGCGTTTCCCACTCGACCGTCTCACGCGCCTTGAGCGATAGCCCCCTCGTAAAGGCCGAGACCAAAGCCCGCATCCAACGTCTGGCCCAGGAGATGGGTTATTCCCCCGACGCCATCGCCCGCAGCCTGGTGACGCAGACGACCCACACCGTGGGCATTGTCGTGACCACCATCACCGACCCGTTCGTCGCCGAGGTAGTGCAGGGCATCGAAGACGCGGCCCGCGAAAACGACTACTCCGTCATCCTGGCCAGTTCCGCCTCCCAGCCCAAGCGTGAACTGGCCGCCGTGGAGATGCTCCGCGCCAAACGGGTGGATAGTCTCATCGTCACCTCCTCTCGCGTCGGCGCGCTCTACCTGGAGCACCTGGAGCGCATCGGCGTGCCGGTGGTGCTGGTCAACAACCACAACAGGCAAAGCGGCCGCTACACGTTCTCGGTGAGCGTGGACAACCAGCACGGCGGATACCTGGCAACCAGACACCTCATTGAACGAGGTCACCGCCGCATTGCTTACGTCTCCGGCCCAGCGGACCACAGCGACGACGCAGAGCGCTTGGCCGGCTGCCGCCAGGCCTTGGACGAAGCGGGCATCGCCTTCGACCCGGCCCTGGTCGTGCCCGGCAATGGCCGTATCAACGGCGGCGAGCGGGCGCTGCACACGCTGGCGGGGCTGGCCGAGCGGCCCACCGCCGTCTTTTGCTACAACGACATGACGGCCATCGGCCTGATCTCTGCGGCCCGGCAGGCGGGCGTTTCGGCGCCGGAGGATCTGGCCGTGGTCGGCTTCGACGACATCCCTTTGGCCGCGCACACCTATCCCCCTCTGACGACCATAGCCCAACCTCAACGTGACATGGGGCGACAGGCCATGGACATGGCTCTGGCGTTGATGACTGCCGGCGATTCGACCACACCTTTCTCCGACATTGTGGTGAAAGGGAAACTGGTCGTGCGTGAATCGTCGGGGTTTTAGTAATCTGAGATTTGGTGATTGGCTGGAGGCTTCTGTGACCGATTGCAAGCCTTCGTGGCCTGCATCGTCCACGACACCGAGCCGCCGGTCACCGGTCACGACAGCCGGGCGACGGTTGCGGTGGGTATCGCTGCCACACGGTCTATGCGCGAAGGCAGAGCCGTAGACATCTAACATTGAGTTGGGCGGCTCCATAGCATTACTCGTTCGATGTGAGAAGCTTTTCAAAGGGCGAATATGAAGGAATGTTGGTACGGCGATAAGCGCGATTTGGTAAAGTGGGGTGCTTTGATACAGCTCGCGAGGGCAGAAAAGATTGATAAGATAATCCAAGTGGCCTTCTTTCGCGAGGAGGTAGAGCGGCATTCACTCCAACTCGATGACGAAGAATTCCCAATTGCATCGGAGGTTTGGTCACACTTCCGAAGCCTGCACAATGTCAAGGCTTTAGAGGATTCTATGGGTATAGAAGTAGAGGTCATAGACTATCCCTTTGACGCAAACAAACGCGTAGAATATGTGCAGGCAGTTCAACACATCCTTCAAAAGTTCGGGGAAGAGAACAAGATCGTGCTACTCGACCCAGATACAGGCATTGAACCGCAGAAAGCGAAAGCAGAGCATGTCACTGTCCAAGAAATCAAAAAACTCTGGGCAGGATTATCTTCAGGGGATTGGCTAGTTCTGTACCAGCACCGGCAAAGAGATCAAAGTTGGCGAGATAAGACTCGAAACAAGTTTGCTGATGTTTGTGGTACCGAGTATGTCAGGACATTTCTGGGGCCAAAGATAGCTGGAGATGTCGCTTTGTTCGCAGTCAAGAAATTGTAACGTCTACTGGAGTGGGGCAAGTTTTACAGAAAAAACACAAGAATAAGGAGCAAAAAATGTCAGACAAACAAGTACCAGAAGGGTGGCTCGCCACCGACCAGCCGGACCTCTTTTTCGAGGATAACACCGTCGGTCGCCTGAAGAAGGAAGTATGGGAGGCCAGTGACGCCGAGATAGACGGTATCCTGGCCGAGTACGGCGTTCCCGCCCCCATCGAGTGGGGCAAGCCGGGCTCCTATATCCAGACCACCGTGCGCCACGTGCTGGAGGAGAACCGCCGCAAGAACGACGTCATCTTCATCCCGGTCGGCTCCACCGAACTGCACGGCAAGCACATGTCCAGCGCCATGGACACCCTCTTCGTCAGCGCCATCTGCGAAGGGGTGCGCCGCTACACGGCCAAGCGGGGTGCGCCGGTCAATCTGGCCCTGCCGCCGTTGATGTATGGCGCGCACCCTTACCACCACCTGGGTATGCCCGGCACCGTCATCATCCGGGAGGACGTGGTGAGGGAGTTGATGATTGACGTGATGCTCGGCCTGTGGAACGACGGCTTCCGCAAGCAGATCATCCTCAACAACCACGGGCAACTGTGGGTGCTGGAAGCGGCGATTCAGCAGTTCGAGAAGCGGTATCAACTGCCCGGCATCTTTCGCGTCATAGACTGGCACCGCGCCGTCCGGCAGTTCTTCCGCACGAGGGAACGCGGGGGCGTGTTCGACACCAACTTCGTCCACGCTGCTGAGGCAGAGACGTCGTTGGGACTGTTCCTCGTCCCGGAGATGGTGGACATGGAGTACGCTGTGAACACGCAGGGCAAAGCCTACCTGCCCGATGGTCATTTCGACAAGTCGGTGGAGCCGTTCAGCCGGCCCAGCCGCTGGTCGGAGGGCGAGGGCCACTTTGCCATCGAACTCGTGGGCACGCCGGAGGGTGTGGTCGGCAAGGCCAGGGCAGGCACGGCGGAGAAGGCCAAGCGACCTCTCGCCGCTATCCTGCGCTACATGACGCTGGTCAATGACCAAATCCTGGAGGCGTTCCCCTCGGGCACTGTGCCGCCGGTGGAAGAGACAACCTTCCGCACCGAGGCGGAGATGGAGCCCTACCTGCGCGAGCCGTGGAGCGAAGGCTGGAAGCCGGTGTACGGCCTGCCACGCATCGGGCAAGGCTCAGGACTGTAGAACACAGATAAGCAGGATTGACGGATCATTCGGGAGGAAATGCAAATGGAAGGTAAAATGAAAGGCGTAACTCTGGTCGCAGACTGGGACCCCAAGCCAGAGTTCAAACTGGGTTCGAAGGACATCGAAGGTCGCCAGACATATCTCGGCAGCCTGGTATACCGAAATCCCAGGCTTGAGATAAGGGAGTACGATATTCCCACCCCCGGGCCGGATGAGGTGCTGCTGCAGGTCAAAGCCTGTGGTATCTGCGGCTCGGATGTCCACATGGCACAAGCAAGCGACGATGGTTACATCTATTATCCGGGACTCACAGGGTTCCCCTGCATTCTGGGGCACGAACTCTCCGGCGTCGTCGTGGAAGCCGGCAAGGATGCTCGGGATAAGTGCACCAACAAGCCCTTCAAGGGGGGCGAACGGGTCACCACGGAAGAGATGTTGTGGTGCGGATATTGTAAACCGTGCGCTGACGGCTACCCCAACCACTGTGAGAACCTGGATGAGATCGGGTTCAACGTCAACGGCGCATTTGCCAATTATGTCGTCGTCCCTGCCAGAACTCTGTGGAGCCTGGAGCCCTTGGCCGACGTTTACGAGGGCGACGACATCTTCCTGGCCGGCAGCCTGACGGAACCCACCAGCGTGGCCTATAACGCCGTGATTGAGCGGGGCGGTGGTATCCGTCCGGGGGATCGGGTCGTTATCCTGGGCGGTGGGCCGATTGGGGTCGCTGCTTGTGCAGTTCTCAAAAAGGCGGGGGCTTCCAAGGTGATCATCTCTGAGCCGCAAGAAGATCGTGCCAATCTGGCACTAACAATGGGCGCTGACTACGCCATCAACCCGCTCAAGGAGAACTTCGCGGACCGGGTCTTGGAACTTACCGATGGTATGGGGGCCGATCTCTTCATGGAGGCGACCGGATTGCCGGAGATTGTTTACCCAGACATCGAGCGCGTCATCTGGGAGGGCCGGATGCTGAACAGCACCATTGTGGTGACGGCCCGTGCAGAAGCCAAGATGCCTGTAACCGGAGAAGTGTTGCAAGTTCGGAGAGCACGTATCGTGGGCTCACAAGGTCATTCCGGGCACGGCACATTCCCCAGGGTGATTGAGTGCATGGCCAGTGGCATGGATATGACCCGCATGATCACTAAGAAGATCAGCCTGGAAGAGGTGCCTGAAAACATCATCCTGTTGCAGACGAACCGGAAGGAATGTAAAATCACGTGCCGGATGTGATCAAGTCAGGCGGCAGAAACCGGGTTTTCCAGAAAAACCCGGTTTCTGGCTCATTTATTCAAATGACCGAACGCCAATGAAACTTAGCATTGTTCTTTCAACTCACGCCGCTCAATTCCAGGCGGTGGCCTTCAAGGGCGACTTCGAGGCCAACGTCGCCAAGATCGCAACCTGGGGCTACGACGGCGTCGAAGTGGCCATCCGCGATCCCAGACTGGTGGACGCTGACGAACTGGCGCGCGTCGTGTCAGCGCACGGGTTAGTCATGCCTGCCATCGGTACGGGGCAAGCCTGGGGCGAGGAAGGGCTTTCTTTCACCGACCCCGACCCGGTCGTCCGCGTCGCCGCCGTCGAGCGGA
This sequence comes from Anaerolineae bacterium, assembly GCA_034430655.1. Classification (GTDB taxonomy): domain Bacteria; phylum Chloroflexota; class Anaerolineae; order B4-G1; family B4-G1; genus JAUWNP01. The sequence goes on along the minus strand of DAOUEC010000227.1, from coordinate 8,373 downwards.
TTATATCCCACGTGCCGCTGGCTGCCCGGACAGGCGCGGTCATCATCATCGGCTTGCTGCGTGGCATCGTCAAGCCGGGTGTGGATCACGCCCAGGCAATGGATTGGCTGGTGGATGCGTTGCAACAATGCTGCGCGGCAGCGAGGCCCCATGGTGTGCGGCTGGCGCTGGAGCCTATCAACCGCTACGAGACAACGCTGATCAACAACGTAGAACAGGGCATGGAATTGCTCTCACGCATCGGTGCAGACAACATGGGCCTGTTGCTGGATACCTTCCACATGAACATCGAAGAGCCTGTTATCGAGGATGGCATCCGCGCCTGCGGCGACCGCATTTTCCATTTTCACGTGGCCGATTCCAACCGCTGGTATCCCGGTGGGGGACATTTAGATTTCGAATCCATCCTGGACGCCCTGTTCGCCACAGGCTACCAGGGCTTTGTCTCCGGTGAGTTCATGCCTCTGCCCGATGCTGACACTTCGGCTGAGCGAAGCATCGCCTATCTCCGCCAGATCCAAGAGCAATTAACAATGAGTCAATGAGCAATGAACAACAACGTGAATCTGGAAGTTTATCCACGCTCGAAGGTGGAGGTTGAGGGAACGACTTTCTCCTTGGCGCGGCTGGCGGATGGTGAGAAGTATCTGCGCATCTCGGGTGATTTCGCTGGCTTTGACGGCGAGCGGCAGGGCGAGGTGCTACTCTGTCCACTGACACCCGAAAACACCGCCGCGCTGCGTGCTCGGCTGCCCTGGCTGCGGCCCCGGACCCTGGGCCTGCAGAAGTCGGCCGGCTGTGGCGACCGGTTGGGGCTGGCCACGCCGGGGCACGTTCACGCCTTGCGCCGGGTGGGCGGCATCGCTCCCATCCTGGCCCAGCAGTCCATGCGCGAAAATGCCCGCACAGGCCGCACTCCCCAGCAAGTGATGGACGACGCCACCTGGGGCGTCTTTCAGGAAGGTTGGCACGAGCCATGGGGCGCTGACGCCGACCACCTGAAAACGACCGATGACGTAGACCTATGCATAGCGGCCGGCTACACCTTCTACACCGTGGACCCAGGCGATCACGTGGACAACGTGGCCCACTCTGCGGCCCTCGATGCTCTGCAGGACAAGTTCTGCGCCCTGCCGTGGGCCGAGTTGGAAGACTCGCCCGGCGACATGCGCACCCGCTACCTGGGCCACCATTTCCCGGTGGAGACGTTCACGCTGGGATTTGACGGGACCGCCCTTCTGCGTGCGGCCGCCAAGTACGGCCGCGCCGTTCTCCACGCCGCGCGGATGTACCGCCACCTGGTAGCAGGCTCAGGCGGCCTGCCACCTTCGACAGGCTCAGGGCAGGCTTTTGAGTTGGAAGTCTCGGTGGACGAGACCGAGACACCCACCTCGCCGCTGGAACACTTCTTCATCGCCAGCGAACTGAGGCGGCTGGGGGTGCGATGGGTCAGCCTGGCGCCCCGCTATGTCGGCCGCTTCGAAAAGGGGGTGGATTACATCGGCGACCTGGCCGAATTCGAGACCGAGTTCGCCAGGCACGCCGCCATCGCCCGCGTCCTGGGGCCGTACAAATTCAGTTTGCACTCCGGGTCGGACAAGTTCAGCATCTATCCCATCGTGGCCCGGCACGCTGGCGTCCTGGTGCACCTGAAGACGGCGGGCACGAGTTACCTGGAGGCACTGCGGGCCATCGCCAACACCGACCCCGCCCTCTTCCGCGACATCCTGGCCTTCGCCCGCCAGCGGTACGACGAGGACAAGGCCACGTACCACGTCTCCGCCGATCTGTCCAGAGTGCCGTCGCCCGATAAGTTGACGGACGGCGAACTGACTGGCGTGCTCGATCTGTTCGATGGGCGGCAGGTGCTGCACGTGACCTTTGGCTCGGTGCTGGAGCGCTTCGGCACCCGCTTGCTGGCGGCGCTCGACGCCCACGAAGAGGCATATTACGCGGCGCTGGAGGCGCACTTCATCAAGCATCTGACGCCGTTCAAGTAAGCGAAATAGCGAGTCAGCGAAGCGGCGAGTCAGCGAGTCAGCGAGTCGGCGAAGCGGCGAAGCGGCGAAGCGACAGAATACATCTGAGGTGGGGGAATGAGCAACGACTATCTGGAGCATCTATTCGGGCTGGCGGGGAAGGTCGCCGTGGTCACCGGCGGCGGGGGGGTGCTGTGCGGCGCGATGAGCCGCGCTCTGGGTCGAGTTGGCGTAAAGGTGGCTGTATTGGACCTCTCGCTGGAAGCGGCGCAAAAGGTGGCCGGCACTATTCGGTCCGCGGGCGGCCAGGCGTTGGCTGTCCAGTGCGACGTGCTGAACAAGGCCAGTATGGAGCAAGCCTGCGACACCGTGTTGGGACAATTTGGCCGGGTGGATATCCTCATCAACGGCGCGGGTGGCAACAGGAAACGGGCCACCACCAGCCCTGACCTGGCCTTCTTCGATCTACCGGCCGATGCCATCCAGTGGGTCTTTAGCCTGAATTTTATCGGCACCCTGTTGCCCAGCCAGGTCTTTGGGCGGCTGATGGCAGAGCAGGAACACGGCGTCATTCTCAACGTCTCTTCGATGAATGCCTTCCGCCCGCTGACGCGCATCCCGGCCTACTCGGCGGCCAAGGCGGCGGTGAGCAACTTCACGCAATGGCTGGCAGTGCACATGGCCCAGGAGTATTCGCCCCGCATTCGGGTCAACGCCATCGCCCCCGGCTTCTTCCTCACCGAGCAGAACCGCTTCCTGCTAACCGACGAGCAGACGGGCGAGTTGACTCTGCGCGGCAAAACGATCATCGCCCACACCCCAATGGGCCACTTCGGCGACCCGGAGGACCTGATCGGCACGGTACTATGGCTGCTGTCGCCGGGGGCGAAGTTCGTCACGGGGATTGTTGTGCCGGTAGATGGGGGATTCTCGGCGTTCAGCGGGGTGTAGGGGCGAGTTCAATCGTCGCGCAGTGATTGTCCAACCGCCCACCTTTTGTCGAGCAATGAAGGGAGTGACGTTAAGAAGGTATCGGATAACTTGACATTATGTAAACTTAACAACTGAATCGGCTTGACAAATTGGGCAAAAAGCCCCCATTGCTGTATATTTCCTGCATATCACATCAGTCGAAGGGAGGCAGCGATGGGAGCCATCATTCAAGGTGCTGGGACATCGGAACTGCGGTGGGACGCGCAACGGCTGGTGATTTGCCTGCCCCGCCAGGTCTTCGGCGCAATGTGGGACACGTTGGTGGCACGGCTGACAGAGGTGTGGCGGTCTCGCGCCTTCATTGCCTGGACACGACCAGCGATGACTGTACGCGATAGTGGGCCGGACGCGCCGCGTTGGAAAGTGCACTCGCTGGATGTGTTGAGTGGGTTGCTGTTCCTGCTGAAGGTACCAGCCAATCACGAATTGGCGCGGCTGTGGGCGGTGATCGACTGGTCGGCCATCAACGGTCTGTGCGCCCCGCTGTACAACAATGCGCACGGGGGACCGCATGCCTGGGCGCCGGCCCAGATGATCGCGCTGTTGGCACTGATGTTCCTGTACGGAGTGTCCCACGAGACGACCCTCTTGTGCCGCGTGCAGGAGAACATCGTCTGGTGCTGGTTCTGTGGCTTCGCTCTGTTTGGCCCGTGGCCGGATCACAGCACGCTGTACACCTTTCGCAAGCGCGTGGGGGTCGAGTTGCTTGAGCAAGTGCTGACCCTGGCGGTGTGTGCCTGCATCGAAGCCGGACTGGTGGCGAACGATTTGGTGCACTTTGACCTGACCGCCGTGGTTGCCAGCGGGCATCGTTGGAGTTCCTACGAGCGAGCGAGCGTGTTGAGCAAAGCCCTGATCCGCTACCTGGAACTGGTGTGGGCCGACCAGATGCCCCCAAAGCCCTTCCCAGAGGCACTGCGCATCCTGGCAGCCGAGGTCGCACTGGAGACCTTGCCGCACAAAGCGCTGAATGATGTTGCCCCCGAGCGAGTGGCACAGAGCGTCGCCGACTGGGATGGTCAGGCAGACCCGGCGCAGACGGCATGGCAAACCACACTCGAAGAAACAGTTCAGGAGCAGTTGCCCGCCGAAGACGCACCTTCCTTGCAGAGCGCAACCGTCGAGCAGACCAAACCTTGGCTGTCGCGAGTCGCCAAACGCATCATGGAGCAATTGCCCCACACCCGTGGCGACCAGGACGCGCGCGTGGGCCGCACTACCAGCTACACCTGGTTCTGCGGTTATCTGCTGGGCTTCGTCGTCGACGGGCTGCATCACATCATCACCGCTGTAGCGTGGGGGGCAGACAACATCAAGCAAGCTCTGCTGTTCCGTCCCGCGATGGAGCAACATTGCCAGCGTTGTGTCAATTTTCGCCCGATATGGGGCCACCGATTTTCGGCCAAGATGGGCCACTCGCAGAGATAGCGCACGGGAAACTCCTGCTGAAAAAGTGGTAGACGGAATGCGTTCGTTAAGGTTGGTCTGAGGGTTCGATATGCACCTCCTCTTCCAGACAACAAGGCCTTTGGGCTCTGAAACTGGTGCCGGTGATGACGACGATGTGGGCCCGGTGGGTCAGGCGATCCAGGCCTGCCGAGGCCAGCAAGGAGGCTCCGAACAAGTCGGGCCACTGGCGGGAGACCAGGTGGTCGTTCTCACGGAAGCGGACGAAGCCCTGCACATCCAGGCCCACCGGGCCTCGTTCCGCCAGGTTCCGGAGCAGCAACAGGTTCACCTCGCCGGCGATGATAGGCACGACCAGGTACACCTGGGCCGACAGGTTGGGGATCTCCTCTCGCAGGAAGGGGCCGGCGAAGCCCAGCGGTTTGCAGACGCGCCGATCCATGTCGGCCGGGTCGTAGATGTTCTCGATGCCCGAGGTTTCCGGCGTGGCTGTAGTAAAGACCTCCACGCCCTCTCGCTTCAGTTCGTCCAGCCGCGGCAAGTCGTTGGGGTGCAGGCGGGTGACGACGGCCACGCAGACGCCGATGCGCCGCAAAGCGACGCTGCCATAGTAAACCGCGCCGCCAGAGGCGATCTCACCGGTACCGTCCACAACCAATCTATCTTTGGCAAAGTGACCGATCATCATGATGTCAACGTCGCACATTCTGTTTTGACCTCCAAAAACGTGAAACGTGATGCGTGAAGAGTTGGCGTGGCATCTGGGTCACGTTTCACGTGCGAGTGTACCTACCTCTTGAACTGCCTCGTATAGCGCTAAGACGTTCTCGACTGGTGTCTCGGGCATGATGTTGTTGGTGGGGGCCAGGATGAACCCACCTCCCTGCCCCAGAACCTGGCACAGCCGCGCGACCTCGGCGCGCACCTGAGCGGGCGTGCCTTGTGACAGTACAGTCTGAATATCGAGCGCGCCGTGGAAGCAGAGGGCGTCGCCGAAGTCCCGTTTCAGCCCGGCAGGTTCCATGCCTTTGGCCGACACCTGGATGGGATTGAGGATGTCCACGCCCATCTCGATGAAATCGGGTATCAGGCGGCGGACTGCACCACAAGTGTGGTACATAATCCGCTGCCCATACTTCTTGGCCTGCGCGATGAAGCGCCGCAGGCTAGGCGCGATGAGCTTGCAGAACATCCTGGGACTGATCATCAACCCGTCCTGCACTCCAACGTCATCGGCGATGAAGTAGATGTCGGTGAGATCGCCCACAGCCTCGAAGATGCGCCGGTCAACAGATGTAAACTGCCGATGGTGTAACGCGGGGCAGAAGCCACAACAAACAGAAGAAAAAACTCGCCCGGCGGTTGATGTGCGAGGTTAGGAGAGCCAGCACATCATTGTGCCAGTCTCTCTGCTGTTTGGCGAACAGTTCAGTGATTGATACCACATGGTGCGTATTGTCACCCATGTAGAAACTTTTCCACCTTGTCCCGCGCCACGTCGTCGGGGTACTGGACAGGAGGCGACTTCATAAAGTAGGACGAAGGCCCGATCAGCGCTCCCTTCAAACCCCGGCTGAGGGCGATCTTGGCACAGCGCACGGCATCTATCACCACCCCAGCCGAGTTGGGCGAATCCCAAACTTCCAGCTTTAGCTCCAGGTTGAGGGGCAAGTCACCAAAGGTACGTCCCTCCATACGGATGTGACACCACTTGCGGTCGGTCAGCCAGGGTACGTAATCGCTCGGTCCGACGTGGACGTTATCTTCTCCCATATCATAATCCAACATGCTGGTAACGGCACGGGTCTTGGACACCTTTTTCGATTCTAGCCGCTCTCGCTCCAGCATGTTGTAGAAATCCATATTGCCGCCAAAGTTGAGCTGATAGGTACGCTCCACTTTCACCCCCCGGTCACGGAAGAGGCTGGTCAACGCCCGATGGACTATAGTGGCCCCTACCTGGCTCTTGATATCGTCGCCGATGATGGGGAGGCCACGGGCTTCGAAACGACGCTGCCAATAAGGCTCCTGGGCGATGAAAACCGGGATGCAGTTGACAAGGGCGCATCCGGCGTCGAGAACCTGCTCCACGTACCATTTGGTAGCCATCTCACTCCCGACTGGCAAAAAGTTGACCACCACATCGGTGTCAGTGTCGCGCAAGATGCTGGTCACATCGGCTGTCTCGCCGGGGGACTTGGTGATTACCTGGCGCAGGTAGTAACCCAGTCCATCGTGGGTCATCCCCCGTTCTACCCTTACCCCCAACGACGGCACTTTGGCGAAAGAGTTGGTATTGTTCGGCGGGATAAAGATAGCCTCAGACAGATCCTTTCCTACCTTATCCTTATTGATGTCAAAAGCGGCTGAGAATTCGATGTCGCTGATGTGGTACCCGCCCAGGTTAACATGCATCAGGCCAGGGACGAACTCGTCCTCCCTGGCGTTTCGATAGTAATGTACTCCCTGTACCAGAGATGATGCACAATTGCCCACCCCAATGACGGCTACTCGTACCTTGCTCATCTATCACGCCTCCTCGTATGATAAGTTTGTCAGGGTGTGGTATCTCAGGGATAATGACCAGGCAATCAGAGTTGGTCAGGTGGGCAGTTTTGGTCATCCGTGTTGCATTGTCAGGTGACTTTAAATGACAGATTGTTGCCCACGCCGAGTGGCACTTTAGACTCGCACGCTGTTCCCGCGCGGCTTAGGACAGTCGCCAGAGTTTTGATAACACGATGTTATTGCTCTGCTCGGTTCTCTGGGATACCCGCCTTTCCTCTCTGAGTGACATCACTCAAAGGAGTTCTGTAATGAATAGCTCAACTCTTTGTAGTTATCGTGTATCGGAGAATACCACAAATACACCAATTTGCAAGGATTGAGGTTCCCCCCAAAAGTTGTACCACTTGAGGCTGCGTTTATTGTGATCCTCTGGAAGTGTTCAAAGAACCCTCAGCGACAGAACGCCGTTGTCGCCGTCGTCGTAGGGTTGTGGATAGTGTGGGCAGGCACGCTTTTTGTAGCTGTCCACACTATCCACAGCCTGTCCCGCCGTTCACTTCTCACCCTCCGACCGGGCACGCTTGATGCACGTCAGGGGTGGCACGTAGCCGATCGAAGAATGACGCCGCTCAGTATTATAGTACCGCATTCTCTCATCCACAACCATGATCAACTCGGTGAAGCTCTGGGCTTCCAGGAACAGCGAGTGTCCCTCGGTCTTGAAGCGTCCGTTGAAAGACTCCATCTCCGGGTTGTCTTTGGCTCCTCGCAGGGCATACGAGATCCGCAGCTCGTCTTTCAAGAGCAACCGCAACGTCCATTCGTAGCCGGTATAGACCGGGGCTCGGTCGTGGTGCATGATCATCCCCGGATAAGGGATATCCATGCGCTGATATGTCTCCTTGGCCCGTTCCCAGGCTTGCAGTGCCAGGACCGTGTCTGCGCTCTGTCCAACGGCCCAACCGAACGCCATCTTGCTTGCGTGACCGATGATCGGCATCAAGATCGCCTTCCGATGCCTATCTGCATACAAGAGCTCGGTGAAATCGGTGTAGAGCACCTGAAACAGGCCGATTTCCTCCATTTGGGCCACCAGATTGGCCCGTTCTCCGGCCTCAATGATAGCCTGCTGCACGCTACTGGGCTTGGGGCGATGAGTGCTGCGCAGGATCAGCAAGTCCCACAGGCCAAGCAGCCGTTCGATGACCTTGTGATTGACATCGTAGCCATGCTCATCCCGCAGCTCGGGCATGATCCGAGGTACTCCGTACTCGGGATGCGCGCGAGCAATGCTTTCCAGAACTGGCAACAAGTAGGCATACTTCTCTTCGTAGCTCACCTTGTGATTCTGGTGATAGTACCACGTCGCCTTGGGCAGGTCTGCAGCCGCCAGCGCGAGATTCAGGCCGTAGGTGTCTTTCACGCTCTCGACCAGAGCCACTTTCTGTTCCGATGTCATCTCGGCCGCCCCAAGAAGTTTTTTAAA
>DAOUEC010000226.1:0-18238 GCA_034430655.1 Anaerolineae bacterium | reverse complement strand
CTGCACCTCGCTGATGACCAGCGGGGTGGTGATTTCGGGCGTTTGGGTCGGAGCGACGGTAGGCGTGGGCATTCCCGGCGGTGTGCAGGCCGCCAGGATAAGTAGTAGAACAGTCAGTATTCCAGCCAGGTGTCGTTTGGGTATCGTTTCTCCTCCGCCGGGATTTAGCGTTTGCGCGGGCGCAGCCTTGCTTGTGTGCTCAAACCGTAGCAACCTCGAATTTCGTATGAAGAACTAGACGCTTGGCCTCTCTCGTTTCCATGTCGGCCTGTTCAACCGCGTCAGTGGCCCGGGGGGCGAGCAGGTCGGACGTGTCACCCAGGGCGGCGTCCAGCATCTCCGGCAGCAACGTCTCGCTGTACTTCTGTAATGCCAGGATGAGGTCGCCCAACCACAAGACGGCATATCTACCACGGCCAAGGCTGACAATGATGTAGACGAAATCCTTTCCGGTTGCTGCCACCTGATCGCGTACTTGCCGTACGATCGTCCACTCATCCACCACGATGAAATCACGGTTGAGTTCGCTTGTAGCGATAGGCATTGTGTCACCTCACTTGCAGGGACGAATAATTTCTCGAAGAACGGTGTTGGAGCCACCTGTCGGAGACCGCGTTGGGGGCATTCCCCGCCCGGGCATAGTATATCACTATTTGACTGGAAAATGCAACTGACCCGCGCGCTACTTCCCTAACTCAAACACCGCTCAGTAGACAAAATCTCAACACTGGCCTATAATCAGCTCAAATACTCTCCAAGAGCAGAGCGGTTACTACTCAGGCTGCCCGTGATGCGTCATTCCGAGGAGCGTAGCGGCCTGCCCTGAGCGTAGCCGAAGGGACGAGGAATCTCGTTTTTCGAGTGTCGGATCATTGTCAACGCGAGATTCTTCACTCCCTTCGGTCGCTTAGAATGACGATGCCTGGGTAATCACGCAGAGCGCTCTTCACCTTGGGTTGTGGCGAATCAAGGAGGACAAGCAATGTCTGAGAATGTCTACCGTAAACTGGCCCGGCGATTGGATGCCATCCCCAATGGCTTCCCGGCCACCGAGAGCGGCGTGGAACTGCGGCTGTTGGCGAAGATCTTCACGCCGGAGGAGGCGGCGCTGGCCGGGGTGATGCGGTTGACTCGCGAGCCCGCCGCCGACATCGCCGCCCGCGCTGGCCTGGACCCCGACGCAGCCTACCGCACGCTCAAGGGGATGGCCCGCAAGGGATTAATCCGCGCCAGAAGGGGTGAGGGCCAACTCATCTTCGGACTGATGCCTTTCGTCGTCGGCATTTACGAGGAGCAGTTGCCCCGCTTGGACACGGAACTGGCGGCGCTGTTCGAGCAGTACTACCAGGAGACGCGGGGCGGCAGCATCACTCGCGATGCGCCTGCTGTCCACCGTGTCATTCCCGTCGAGGAGGCGATCCCCTTCGACCTGGAGATCTTTCCCTACGAGCGAGCCACTGAACTCCTTGAGGGAGCCAAGTCATGGGGCGTGCGCAATTGCATCTGCCGCGTTCAGCAGCGGCTCGTCGGCAAGGGATGTGATCACCCGGTCGAGAACTGCCTGGTCTTCGCGCCGGTCGAGTCCGCTTTCGACCACAGCGAGGTGGATCGCGCTATCACCAAGGAGGAGGCGCTGCGTATCCTGCGCGAGGCCGAGGAAGCCGGCCTGGTGCACTGCCCCGGCAACTACCGAGACAACATCCACTACATCTGTAACTGCTGCACCTGTTGCTGCGGAATACTGCGCGGCGTGGCCGAGTTCGGCGTGCCCACCGCTATCGCCCGCTCCGACTTCCGCGCCGTCGTGGACGCCGAGGTGTGCGCCGGCTGCGGCGATTGCACCGAGCGCTGCCCGTTTGGGGCGCTGGCGGTGCCGGAAGACGTCCCTTCGACAGGCTCAGGACACCGCTGCGTGGTGGACTACGCTCGCTGCGTGGGCTGCGGGCTGTGCGCCACGGCCTGCCCCACCGGTGCGCTGCGCCTGGAGCGCCGGCCTGAGGGCGAGGTCCCCCCACCGCCGGCCGACATCAAGGAGTGGATGGTTCAGCGTGCCGAGGAGCGCAGTATCTCGATCTCTGATGTTCTGTAGTGGAGGAGCCCTTCACATCTCCAGGGCCAATCGCTAACTGCTGACTGCTGACTGCTGACCGCTAACCGCTGGCCTCCGCTGCCATCCCCACCCCGGCCACCGGCGTGCCGCAGTCGGGGCAACTCCCGTCCGACCGGACGTCGTTCTCCAGGATCCAGTAGCCGGAGCGCCGGATCAGCAGCTGGCCGCATCCGTGGCACAATGTATTAGCCTCGCCCGGCACGTTGCCGACGTAGACGTAGCGCAATCCCGCCTCCAGGCCGATCTCCCGCGCCCGCCGGAGCGTGGAGATGGGTGTGGGCGGCACGCCGGTCATCTCATAGTTGGGGAAAAAGCGGCTGATGTGCCAGGGGGTTTCCACTCCCAACTCCTCCGCCACGAAGTGAGCCGCGTCCTGCAGTTCCGCTGGGTCGTCGTTGACGCCGGGGACGACCAGCGTGGTCACCTCCACCCAGACGCCCAGCCGTTTCATCACCTTCAGGCTATCGAGCACCGGCTGTAGCCGCGCGCCGACGTACTTGCGGTAGGTCTCATCGCGGAACGCCTTCAGATCCACGTTGGCCGCGTCGAGGTAAGGGTCATGCCCCCCTCCGTTTCGGGGGGGGCGGGGGGGGTTAAAAGTCTCCAGCATTTCCTCCGTCATATAGCCATTGGTGACGTAGATGTTGGCCAGGCCGGCCGCGTGGGCCAGGCGGGCCGTGTCGTAGGTATATTCGAAGAAGACGGTCGGCTCGGTGTAGGTGTAGGCGATGCTGCGGCAACCAGCCCGCCGCGCGGCAGCGACGATCTCCTCCGGGCTGGCCTCCTCTCCCAAGATGAGATGCCGCTCGCGGACCATCTGGGAGATCTCCCAGTTCTGGCACCAGCGACAGTGAAAGTTACAGCCCGGCGTGGCGATGGAGTAGGCGGTGGAGCTGGGATAGAAATGAAGGAGGGGCTTCTTCTCCACTGGGTCCACGTGCTGGGAGATGGTCCGCCCGTAGACCAGCGTGTATAGCGCCCCGCCCTGGTTCTCCCGCACCTGGCAGACGCCCTTCTTGCCGTCGGCGATCATGCAGCGGTGAGCGCATAGGTTGCAACGTACCCGGTCGTCCGACAATTTCTCGTAGAGCATAGCCTCTTGCATCTGACATCCTCCTCAGAGCGTGGTTACCGCGCCCCTACAAATTTGGCTTGCTTCCTCCAGTGCTTCCATCAATGTCGCCGCAGCAGTCTCCTGCATCTCCACCCCGGCGTCGCCGAAGACGTAGACCGGCCCCCTGCCGCGCAGGCTCTCCTTCAGCAACACCACATCCACCTTCTGGACCACCAGCCACTCGGCCACGCGGATGCCCTTTGCCTTCTCCACGTCCTTGTAGGGATTGGCGATGATTTGCTGTTCCTCGACCGCACCCTCGGCCAGGTGCACTGTGACCAGCGCGAAGTAGGGGGCTTCTCCAAAGTGATCGCTGATGGCACCGCTGGGATCGGCCAGAGGGACGGCGTAGCACAGGTGGGTACGCTCCACCGGCTCGGCGTGGAGCAACACCCGCTCCACGTAGGGCACGGCCTGGCGGATCTGTGCCTCGATGCGCCGCGTGGCCGTCTCTGCCTTCCCCAGGTCACGGACGCGCAGAGTGACCTCGGCCTCGACGAAGCGGAAGCGGCCCGCGTTGCGCCCGGTGACCCACTTGAGTTCGGCCACCGTCGGCTCGGCGGCGATGATCTCCCGGATTTGCAGGATGGTATCGGTGTCCAGCGAGGCATCCAGCAGCACGCGCATCCCGTCGGATAGCAGGTCCCAGCCCGTCTTGCCGATGGCGACGACGATAACCAGCGCTGCGACGCGGTCCAGCGGGAAGTCGAACCACTGGGCCAGGAGCGCGGCGAAGACGAGACCCGAGGTGAAGACGTGAACGCGGTACTCTTTCGCCTCGGCGATGAGAGAAGGGGAGTTGGCCTCCTGCGCGGCACGTAGTTCGAAGTGGCTGAAAACGAGCGGGATGACCGTCGCCACGATCACGCCAGCCAGCATCCAGGGATCCACTGTGGCCTGGCGGGTCGGTGTGAAAATGGCGTCCTGGGCAATCTCGTAAGCGGTGAAGAAGATCATCACCGCCAGCACGACGGTGACAACGTTCTCCAGCTTGTACAGGCCGTAGGGAAAGGTCTTGGACTTGCGCGTCGAAAGTTTCAGCCCGATCAGCACCCCCACTGCTGTCAGCAGGTCCACCAGGTTGTGGACCATCTCCGCCTCCACAGCCAGGCTGCCGGAGGCGGCGGCAATGACCAGGTTGATCGCCGCCAGGATGACGTTGACAGCGATGGAATACCAGCCCCAACGTTCAATGTTCATGATGCATCTCCCTTAGCCGGCTACAGTCGGGGCATCTCCCGTGCAGCCTCCCGATCCCCATTACCTGACCTACACATCCCAGCCAATGCGTTAGCGGCGGTCTTGCACACGATCCAGTTACTATCATGCAGGGCGGCAACGAGTGGCTCCACTGCCCGTGCATCGCCGATCTGCCCCAGTGCCCTGGCAGCGACCCAACGCACGGTCTTGTCCGTGTCCTTGAGCGCGGCGATGAGTGGCCCAACTGTCCGTGGGTCGCGAATCTGTCCCAGTGCCTCGGCAGCGGCCTTGCGCACATCCTCATCCGCGTCCCCTAGGGCAACGACAAGCGGCTTCACCGCTCGTACATCGCCGATCTGCCCCAGCGCTTCAGCAGCAGCCCAGCGCACAATCTTGTGTGGGTCTTTGAGGGTGGCGACGAGTAACTCCACAGCAGGTGCGCCAACCTCCCCTAACGCCTCAGCAGCCTTCTTGCACAAACCCCAATCTTCATCCTTGAGGGCGGCGATGAGTGGCTTCACCGCCCATGAGTCGCCGATCCGCCCCAGTGCTCCGGCGGCAGCCTCGCGCATACTCTCACTTGCGTCGTTGAGGGTTACCACGAGCGGTTCCACCGCACTTGCATCGCCGATCTGTCCCAGCGCCCCGGCGGCAGCCTCGCGTACGTCATCGTCCACATCTTCGAGGGTGGTGATGAGCGGCTCTACCGCATGTGCGTCGCTGATTTTCCCCAGCGCCCCGGCAGCAGCCCCGCGCACTCCCTCTTCCACGTCTTTGAGGGTGGCGATGAGCGGCTTCACTGCCCGTGCGTTGCCTATCTGCCCCAGCGCCTCGGCGGCCGCCTGGCGCATGTCATCATCCGCGTCCTTGAGAGCAGAGATGAGCGGTTCCACCGCCCGTGCATCACCTATCTGTCCCAGCGCCCAGGCAGCAGGCTGGCGTATGTCCTCGTTCGCATCCTTGAGAGCAGAAATGAGCGGCCTCACCGCAGGTCTGTCAATCTCTCCCAGCGCCTCGGCGGCCTTCTTGCGCAAATTCCAATCTTCGTCCTCGAAGGCGGCGATGAGCGGCTCTACCGCGCGTGCGTCGCCGATTTTCCCCAACGCTCCGGCAGCGCCCTCGCACACGCTCTCGTCCACATCTTTGAGAGCGGTGATGAGCGGCTCCACCGCGCGCGCGTCGCCTATCTGTCCCAGCGCCCCTGCAGCAGCCTGACGCACGCTTCCGACCTTGTCCTTGAGGGTGGCGATGAGTGGCTCCACCGCACATGCATCACCTATCTTCCCCAGCGCCCATGCGGCAACCTGGCGACTGTCTTCGTCCACGTCTTTGAGGGCGGTGATGAGCGACGCCGTAGCAGGAGCGCCAATTTCTTTCAGCCCGCCAGCAGCGGCCCAATGTACATCCTTGAGGGCGACGATGAGCGGCTCCACCGCACGCATATCGCCAATCTGCCCCAGCGCCTCGGCGGCGTCCCAGCGCACGTGCAAGTCCTCTTTGTAACCTAGCGCCTTGATCAGCCCTTCAACATTGCCTTCAGTCTTCAATTTCTCAACGTCAGGTGGTCCAAAGAGCGGCATAGTATAATCCTCCTATGTCCATTTCTAATTCCTACCCCAGCACTACCCATCTCGAGGGTAGAGGGCCCACATGCGGGTCAGTTCGCTCTCCTCGCAGTGGATTTCGCTGTAGTGGATGGCCTCGCCACAGGACTTTATCCTGTTTCCTCCACCGTGGCTCTGACGATCATCACCGGCACGTGAGCGTGGGCCAGCACGCGATGGCTCACACTACCCAAAAGCAGGCTTGTTAGTTCACCATGGCCCCGGCTACCCATCACGATTAAATCACACTGGCGGACGTCGGACACCCGCAGGATGGCATCGGCCGGTGGCCCTTCCAAGACCTCAATGATGACGTCCGCGCCCGCTTTCCGCAGTTTTTCGGCCGCATGATTTGCCACCTGCTCCCCCTCGGCGACGCTACATGAGATGAATTGTTGCCGCCCAGGTTCCCCAAGATAGGCAGGCGTCGGGGGAACAGCGTGGACAACGATCACTTGGGCATCGTCGCGCAAGGCCAGGTCCCGCGCATACTTTAACGCCTCCTCGGCGTGGGGAGAGCCATCCGTAGCCAGTATAATTTTCTTGAACATCATCACACCTCCTCGTATAATAGACAGAATTTTGTTCACCCACCTATCGCCCGCGCCTTCCGCAGAGTTTCCTCATGAAGAACTTCCGCCCCTCGTATTCCGTCTCGATGAGTTGACCCTGGGCGATTAGCCCGTGAACAACGGGCCAATCAGCCCCGGCCCGCGCCAGGAACTCGCTCACAGCCTCCTCTCGCATAGGGTACACGGAGGTGATGCTCAGCAAGTCCTCCTCGACGTCGCCCGTGAAAGCGAAAGCGTTGCCCTCATACCCGATCAGATACTCCACCCGCCCCATGCTCTCGCTGAGAATCTGATAGGCCCGGTTGATGACTCCCTCACCGGGAGGCCGTACCCACTCCTCTGCAGGCGGCCTTGTGGGGATGGATAAGTAGGCCCTGGCTGGCTTCAGCCGGCTCAAGAAGCCGGCAACCTCCCTGACGTGGTTATCGCCGTCATTGACGCCTTGGACGAGCATCGTCTCCGTCACCAGTTCCCCCCCGTAGGCCGTCGCAAATTCGCGCATTCCATCCAGGATCAAGGCCAGTTGCAAGGTTCCGTGAGGCCGGTCAATCCTGTGCCAGACCTTTTCTCGCGTGGAATCTATCTTTAGAGAGACCCAATTTGCTTTCATCAGGTCCTCTCTCACGTCCTCGCGCCATAAGAGCGAACCATTGCTGATCACGGCGATCTTGATTCCCAGGGGTTTCAACAACTCGATCTCACGGCCAAGATGGACATCCAGGGTGGGCTCCCCGTCGGGCACGAAGGTGAGGCAATCAATCGTCTCCCCGGCTTCGTTCGCCTTCTCGACTTTGTCCCGGACAGCGCGCACAACTTCCTCTGGCTCGTAGAACGCACGCCGCTCGACCTGCATCTTGATGGTGCGTCCCAACTGGCAGTACACACAGGCGTAGGTGCACACCTTGGGCGGGATGTTGTTGATCCCCAAACTGCGCCCCAAACGCCTGGATGGAACCGGCCCGAAAGCGATCATGCTTTGACCCTCCATTACGCAGCAGATCAAAACGAGAGCAGTATCCGCTTTACTTGCTCAGTGATCCTCAGGCCTTCCTCGAAGGGACGCTGCCACATGTTGCGGCCAAAGATCAGTCCCGTGGCTCCGGCCTCCATGCAGATGCGCGCTTTCCGCAGCAGATCCTCATCGCTGATCCGGCTACCGCCGGAGAAGAGAACCATCGTCCTGCCAGCCGAGGCTATGACCTTCTCCACCGCCAGTTTGTAGACTTCGTTCTCGTCTAACCCCTTCCATTCTTCGTAGAGATTCTTGTAGGACTTGGGGCTCTCGAGGTTGCGCGGGTCGTTGAACTTGGGCACGTTCAGTTTGACGATGTCCGCGCCTAACTCATCCGCCACCCGCGCCGCGTAATCCACAGCGTAGATGCTATCCCGGCTGCCCTTGGCCTTCACAGCCGAGCCACGGGGGTAGGACCAGATGATGAGCGGCATACCATAGCGGTCACATTCCTTCCGCACCTGGCCCAACTGGATGAAGTCCCGGTCCTGCGCGGGCGAGCCTACGTAGAGCGTGTAGCCCACCGCGTCGGCCCCCAGCCGCACCGCATCTTCTACGGTGGATTCGATAGCCGAGAATGCCTCATCGTCGGGTGGGATATTGGTCTTCCCGTTGAGTTTCAGGACCAGGGGCACCGTTCCAGCATAGTCGCGCAGGTACTTTTGCGCCAGCCCAATGTGGAAGACGATACCGGAGTATCCTCCCTCTTTGGCCAGCCGACATTGATAGTCGGGCTCCCCAGATGGCGGGTTAGGGAAAAAATCAATAGGGCCGTGCTCCAATCCTTGATCAATAGGCAGCAAGAGGAGCGTACCGTTGCCCGGACCGTGTTCATAGAGCAAGCGATGCATGCGCGTCCGCTTGCCCAGGCTCAAATCAAGTTCATCTAAAGTGGATCGTCTCGCCATTTCTCTACCTCCCGAATCTGATTGAGGATTATTGTGTGACAGCCAACCGCTGACTGTTGACATCTAATTGCTGATTGCCCGCCACACCCGCTCCGGCGTGAAGGGCAGTTCCCGAATCCAGACGCCCGTCGCGTCGTGGATGGCGTCGGCTAGGCCGGGTGCGATGCCGTCCATCGGAATCTCGGCGATGGACTTGGCCCCGAATGGCCCGGTCGGCTCATCCGTCTGCACGAAGATGACCTCCAGTTTGGGCATCTCGTTGCTCTTGTAGACGTGGTAGGGGCCAAAGCGCGGGTTAGCCAGGCGGCCATCTTCACGATACACCATCTCCTCGCAGTGGGCGAAACCCACGGCCTGCTGCAACCCGCCCTCCACCTGCCCGGAGGCGGTGATCGGGTTGATCACCCGCCCCGCGTCCACCACCATCAGTACCCGCTCCACGGTGATCTGCCCCGTCTCGGTGTCCACCGTCAGTTCGACGAACTGGGCCCCGAAAGGGGGCGGGCTTTCGTAACTCATGTTGGACGCGCTGGCGATGATCTGGTGCTGATCCTGCTGGTGGAGACTGCTCAGGGCTACCTCCGCCAGCGTGAGCGAGCGGCCGTCGGGTGCAATGACCTTCTGGTCGCGCAGCGCCCACCCCCCCCAGCTCCCCCTACGAGGGGGGGAGAGCCCCAGCATCAGCGCGGCGTGCTCCTTGATCTGGTCGGCCACTTTGAGCGCTGCCTTGCGCACCGCCCCGCCGCTGATGTAGGTGGTGCTGGAGGCGTAGGCCCCCTTGTCGAAGGGGGTGAAGTCGGTGTCCGAGGAATAGACGATGATATCCTCCACCCGGACGCCCAGCACTTCGGCCGCCATCTGTGCCAGGATGGTATCGGAGCCGGTGCCCAGGTCGGTCGCGCCGGTCAAGAGGTTGAAGGAGCCATCGTCGTTCATCTTGATCGTCGCGGCGCCCATGTCCAACCCGGCGATGCCGCTGCCGTGCAGCATCACCGCTATCCCGATGCCCCGTCTCCTTGTCTCCTTGTCTCCTTGTCTCCACGTCTCATTCCCGCGCTTATTATACCAGTCTACCGCCTCCAGCCCCACCTGGACGCACTGCTCCAGGCCGCTGGAACGAATGACCTGCGCGAACCCCTCACGCCCCTCGCCCAGGGCCTTGGCGAGCAACAGCTCCTCGCCCTGCTTGATCCAGTTCTTGCGCTTGAACTCCACCACGTCCCAGCCCATCTCGTCGGCAATCTCGGACATCAGCGTCTCAATGCCGAAGAAGCACTGCATCGCGCCGTAGCCACGGAAGGCACCCGGCGTGGGCTTGTTGGTGTAGACCACGTCGCAGATGAATTTCGAGTAGGGTGCATTATAGAGCGTCAGCCCTTTCTGCCCTCCCACCATCTGCACCGTCAGGCCGTGGGTGCCGTAGGCGCAAGTGTCGCCAATGAGATAGAGTTCGGTGGCGACCACTTCCCCCTCTTTGGTGACACCGATTTTGTAACGCATGATCTGTGGGTGGCGACTGCGGGAACTGGCGAACTCCTGGTAGCGCGTATACTCCATCCTTACCGGCCGGCCCGTGGCGATGGTCAGGTGAGAGCAGAGGTCTTCCAGGATCATCTCCTGCTTGTTGCCGAAGCCACCGCCGATGCGTGGCTTGATCACCCGGATTCGCTTGACCGGCAGGCCGATGAGGGGGGCGAGCATGCGCCGGATATGGAAGGGCACCTGGGTGCTGGAGCGGACGACCAGCCGCCCGTCCTCATCCCAATAGGTGATGCAAACGTGCGGCTCGATGTGCGCCTGCTGCTGCTGCGCCGTGCGGTACTCACCCTCGAAGACGTGGTCGGCCCTGGCCCACTGGGTCTCGGCGTCGCCGCACTCAGCCTCAATGTGGTGGACGATGTTGTGCTGGGCATCGTAGATGCCCTCCGTGTCCGGCTCGTCGTGGATCACCGGCGCGTCCTCCTGCATCGCCTCTTCGGGGTCGAGGACGTGGGGCAGCACTTCGTACTCTACCTCGATCAACCGCAGTGCCCGCTGCGCCAGTTCCGGCGTTTCGGCAGCGACGACTGCCACCCGATCGCCCACGTGGCGCACTTTGTCGTCGAGGACGACCTGGTCGAAAGGCGGGGGCTGAGGATAACTCTGCCCACCGGAGGCGTACTTGACGCGGGGAATGTCCCGGTACGTGAGGACGGCCTGGACGCCGGACAGGGCACGGGCGCGGCTGGTGTCAATCTGTTTGATGCGGGCGTGGGCGTGGGGGCTGGTGAGCAGCGCGCCGTAGAGCATCCCCTCCAGTTTGACGTCGTCGGCGAAGACCGGGCGGCCTGTCGCCAGTTTGACGCCGTCCACCTTGGGCTCCGGCTTGCCCACCACGCGCAGGGGCTCCATCTCTGGCGGGGAGATAACCAACGGTGGTAGGGGCAAGGCTTGTCCTTGCCCGGCTTGTCCTTGCCCGGCTTGTCCTTGCCCGTAATAACGGCCCAGCAGTTCGGTGGGCGACTCGCCCTGCGCCAGCGTCGCCTCGACAGGCGCGAAGGGTTCCACCTCCTCACCGCGCAAGACCGCCGCAGCCCGCTGCACCGCCTGCACGATCTTGACGTAGCCGGTGCAGCGGCACAGCACCCCCGCCATCGCCTCGCGGATCTCCTCCTCGGTGGGATCAGAGTTGCGGTCGAGAAGCGCCTTAGCCACGAGGATCTGGGCCGGGGTACAGTAGCCACACTGGATGGCCCCCGTCTCGATGAACGCCTGCTGGATGGGATGCAATTGCAATACCCCCCCCGCCCCCCCCGAAGCGGGGGGGAGCCTCCCCTCTCGTAGGCGGGGCTGGGAGGGGGAGGTCAGCGCCTCGACAGTCGTGACCTCGCGTCCTTCGGCCTGAATGGCTGGGATCATGCAACTGTACACGGGTTCCCCGTCCAGGAGAACGGTGCACGAGCCACAGTCGCCTGTATTGCAGCCGTGCTTGACGCTAGTATAGGAAGCACGGCGCAGCGCGTCCAGCAAGGTTTCCGAACGCCGCACGTCCAGGGTCTTTTCCTCGCCGTTGATCGTCAGCGTAACGGCACGGGTCTCATTGCTACTTAGAGACCTCCGAGGTTTGCTGTTGTTATTCTGCAATTCATCCTGGACAGTATCGCCTGTCTTCTCACGACTGAGCCTGTGGCTAAAACCTCGGAGGTCTGAACGGCTCTGACGCAGACACCTCTCGAGGGCACGGCGGGTCAACACACCCGCCATCGCCCGGCGATATTCCTCGCTGCCCAGGAAGTCTCTCCTGGGCGCGACCTCATTCTCCACGGCCGCCGCCACCGCCCGGATGTGCTCCTCGTCCAGCGGGCCGCCCACCAATTGAGCGGGGGCTTCGGCCAGGCGAACGACCTGCGGCCAGACGCCGGTGAGCGCGACGCGGGCCTGGCGCACAACGCCATCGTCCATTTCCACCACAGCGACCGCTGCGACGATGGGCTCGTCGGCTGGGGTGCGGGCCACGCGAGCCTCGCCCCACCTTACCCTCCCCGGCCCCCCCGAAGCGGGGGGGAGCCACCTTACCCCGACGTGCAGTGCGGATACTCTTCCCTCCGCTTTGTGTTGCAGCAGCGCCTCCAGGGACACATCCGTCGGCCCGGCATCTCCTTCCACGGTGACCGTGGCCCCCAGCGCCAGGAGCGCCGCCACCCACTGGGGCGCGACGCGCGGCGACGTCAGGGCCCTCCGCACCGGCGTCTCGTTGCGGGTTTGCCAGGAGAGCACGCCGGTGAGCATCTGGCGCAACAGCGGCGGGCACTCCGGGCTATCTAGTACTAATTGGAGCGGCGCGTCGGCGTCTATGCTCCAGGCTCCCCCGACAGCGGCCGAGTTTGCCACTGGGACTTGTTCATCGTTCATTTTTCGACTGCTCCTCTACGTATTGCTGCTGGCCTCTCACCACATTCTGGACTTTGGCCAGCGCTGGGTATGGGATGCGGAGTAACACACAAGTGCTTACCATGTTACCACAATTCCGGTCTTATGCACAAGTCGCGGGGTTTGTGGGGGGGGGTACGGCAACAGCGCCCCCGACCATCCCGGGGGGCCGTCTGATTTTAGGAAGCGATGCTCGAACGATTTAAGTTTTTCAAACTCGGCACTATCCTCGGCCCGTTGATGCCCTTGTTCGCTACTTTGCTTGCGCTGTTGGATTGTTGGTGGGATCATGGGCCTGGCCATGGCTTTCTTCAGCGTCACCCTACGAGGTGTTGACAATTAGCGACCGGGTGACGGTATTACGCGATGGGCGGGTGGTCGAGACCCTACCGACGTCGGAAACGACGCGCGACGAACTGGCGCGGCTGATGGTGGGGCGTGAGGTTCTGCTGCGCGTGGAGTGCCCGCCGGTCGAACTGGGGGATGTGCGCCTGTCACTGAAAGGCGTGTGGGCAGAGGGCGACCGGGGCGTACCGGCCCTGCGCGGCGTGAGCCTCACAGTGAGGGCAGGCGAAATCCTTGGGATCGCGGGGGTCTCGGGTAATGGCCAGCGCGAACTGGCCGAGGTCATTGCCGGGTTGCGCCAGCCTACGCAGGGCCAGATCGCTATTGACGGCATGGACATAACAGGCTGGTCACCAGCGCGGCTCCTCAAGCAGGGTTTGTCCTACATACCGGAGGAGCGCATGCGCGATGGGGCCATTCGAGATTTCTCCGTGGCAGAGAACCTCATCCTGCGAGACCACGCCAGCAGGCCATACGCCGCTGGTATGTTCATGAATTTCGGCAACATTGCTGAGCGCAGCGATGAGTTGATCAGAGACTTTGACATCAGGACGCCCACGCGCGACACTGCTTTGAAGAGTCTGTCGGGAGGCAATATTCAAAAAATGGTCCTGGCACGCGAATTGTCACGCCAACCCAGCGTCCTGGTGGCCGCACAGCCCACGCGCGGGGTGGACATCAGCGCGACTGAGTGCATCCACAGGCTCCTGGTGGGGCAGCGCACCGAAGGCACCGCCACGCTTCTCACTCAAATTACTTCCCAGCCCCGGTCAGCTCTCGCAGCATCACGTTCAGTTCCGCCGCCCCGACGTAGCCGACCACCTCGATCTCCTGCCCGGTTACTTCCTCCACTTCTGCTACGGCCTTGCGGATGGAGAGGGCCAGCGGCACGGCGAGGGGGCACAGGGGGGATGAGGGGCGAAACCTGTAGCGCACAACGCCTCCCTCGCCCACCGTCAGATCCTCGACGAGACGCATGCGCACCACGTCGGCCCCTGTCTCGGGATCCATCACGGTGCTCAATCGCTGCAATATGCACTCCCGTAGTTCCTCGTTCACGTCAGAGCCTCCCGTATTCGCCCCCACACTCCCCTTAACGCCTCCGTCACCGGCCCATCGGTGTATGCAGTCACCGGCTGGCCATGTACCATCGCCTCCGTCACGACAGTGTCGTAGGGGATGTACCCCACCAACTCCACTCCCCGCTCCGTGCAGAAGGCGGCGATCTCTCCCGCTCGCGCCGGGTTCAGATCTGCTTTGTTGATCGCCACGAGCGACGGCACGCCGAAGTGGTCGGTGGTGCCCATGATGCGCTCCAGGTCGTGCACGCCGGAGACAGTGGGCTCAGCCACGTGAAGCGCTATGTCTGCCCCGGCGCTGGCAGAGATGACAGGGCAGCCGATCCCCGGCGGTCCGTCTACCAGCAGCAACTTCGCCCCCGTGTCCAACGCCAGGAGACGGCCCTGCTGCTTGACCAGCGTGACCAGTTTGCCGGAGTTCTCCTGCCCAGCAAAGAGATGGGCGTGGAAGAGGGGGCCGAAGCGGGTGTCGGAGCGGAACCAGCGCCCGGCTGTCTGCTCCTCCATGCGGATCGCCTCCACCGGGCACTGGTAAAAGCACGCAGCGCACCCTTCGCAGGCCAGGGGGGCCACGCGGTATGCTTCATCCCCGGAGACCACCGCCTCAAACCGGCAGACCTCGGCGCAGATGCCGCAGGCGGTGCAAGTCTCGGGGTCAATCACTGCCAACTGCCCGCCCGTGAAATCGTGCTCCTCCCGCTTCGTGGGATCGAGCACCAGTTCCAGGTTGGCCGCGTCCACGTCGGCGTCGGCCAGGACGACGGACATCTCCTGCGAGGCCAGGTGGGCCAACGCCGCCGTGACGGTTGTCTTGCCCGTGCCTCCCTTGCCGCTTAAAATGACCAGTTGTTTCATCGCGCCATTTCTCCCCGGATGCGGTGATAGAGTTCGCGGAGCTGCGCCCGATACTCCGGCAGCGCCTCCACCAGCGGCACCCCCTCCGAGTAAGACTCGGCGATGCGCCGATCCAGGGGGATGCGCATCAGGATGGGGATGGACTCGGCGGCGCAGTAGTCGTCCACGCCCCGGTCGCCCACGCCGTCGCGGTTGATCACCACACCGACGGGCAGGCCCAATTCGTCGTGGGCTACCTCCACCGCCAGCCGCAGGTCGTGCAGGCCGAAGGGAGTGGGCTCGGTGACCATGAGCACGAAGTCTGCCCCGCGCATGCTCTCTACGACAGGACAGGCGGTGCCCGGCGACGCATCCAGGATGACCGGACGGTCGCCGGGGGTTCCGCCGAGCGAAGCCGAGGCGTCGGGCGGGATCACCCACTGCTTCAACTGGCGGATGATGGGCACGGCCATCGGTTCGCCCACGTTCATCGTCCCCTGGGCGAACTCAACCTCCCCCGGCCCCCCCGAAGCGGGGGGGAGTTTTACCCCCCCCAACCCCCCCGAATCGGAGGGGTGTATCCCCCTGGCCCAGCCTCGCTCAATGGTGCCTGTCACGCACAGCACCTCGTGGATGGCCTTCTCCGGGCAGTTGAGGCTGCAACTGCCGCAGCCGTGGCACAGTTCGGTAAAGACCAGCACCCGCTGTGGCACCACGGCGATAGCGTGATACTGGCACACCTCGGCGCAGCGCCCGCAGTAGGTGCACTTATCGGGGTCTACCTTCGGGATGAGTTGGCCCACCTCCCGGTGTTCCTTGATGGCCGGTTTGAGGAAGAGGGCGGCGTTGGGCTCCTCCACGTCGCAGTCTAAGAACAGCGGATTAGCAGGATTAACGGATTCAGATTGGGCAGGACTATCGGATTCTTTATCCCTTAAATCCTGATCCGCTAAATCCTGATCCGCTAAATCCTGATCCGTCAAATCCTGCCGATCCGCTGTTATACTCAGCGCCAGGCTGACGGCGACGGTAGTCTTTCCTGTGCCTCCTTTGCCGCTGGCGACAGTGATGATCACAGGCACACCTCCAGGTCAAGTTTGGTCCCCGCCGGACAGGGGCGCACGATGGACGGCCCCAGGGTCAGCGTCAGGGCGACGAAGGCCACCTCGCCGGTGCAATGGTTCGGGTAGACGCGCTGCACGGATTCCATCTCCACCAGCACCTTGCCGACGCGCCGCAGGTAGTCCGCGCTGGCGCTGGTCAGGTGCAGGCCACCGGCGATGACCGCGATGGGACCTTCGAAGGTGTGCTGTACGTGCGCCAGCGTGTTGAGCAGGCCAGCATGGCAGCAGCCGCAGAGCAGCACCAGCCGGTTATTTACCTCTAGCACCAGCGCCATGTCGTCCCGGTAGGAGTCGTGCACGAAGGTGTTCCCTTCGCGCACGAGATGGTAGGCGCTGCTGCCCTCCGGCTCCGGGCGTGACCTGATCTCGCCCGTCGTCCAGACGCCGGGGAGCATCTCCTGTGGCGCGGCATCCAGACGTAGCGTCAGCCGGGCGGCCAGTTCCTCCTGTGTCAGCGAGAGGCCAACGCTGCGTGGCTCTCCCTCCCGCCGCGAAAACCGCTCGCGGAAGAGATCGGGGTTGGCGTAAAGCGGGGTGCCGGGGCGGATGTGCTCCAATAGCGCAGGCAAACCGCCGGTGTGGTCGTAGTGGGCGTGGCTGATTGCCAGCGCATCTATCGTCGCCGGGTCCACGTCCAGCGACTCCAGGTTGTGCAGCAGCACCGTGCCGCTCTGCCCGGTGTCGAAGAGCACGCGCCCGGCCTCTGTCTCGATCAGAAATGCCACGCCGTGCTCGCCCCAGAAGGGAGAACTCCGTTGGACTGCGTCATCAACTACACAGGTTACCTTCATCGCTCATCTCCCAGAGCTCCCCCCCTCAATCCCCCCCATAGGGGGGAGGCAGGATGAAGGCCTCCCTCCCCCCGTGGGGGAGGGTTGGGGTGGGGGTTACTCGCGCACCATCTGGGTGCCACACTGCGGGCACTTCTTCTCATAACAAGGCTGCCCGACTGCGTGCGGCTCCCGGTGCCCGCAGTTGGGGCAGGCACAGTAGCCGCCCAGCCCGGCGGCCTTGGGGCCACCCATCCGGCCCGGCCCGCGACCGCCACCGCGACCAGCACCACTACCACTACCGCGACCACCGCCCGTTCCACGACCTCGACTCATCTCACTCACCTCCTCGTATGGTATGATATTTGCGCTCGCGCAGGGTTTGTAATCCTGTGTCTTGAGCAAATAACTGATTGGGCTATCTGCTCACGAGCCCACAGTTCTAACCTGTCACCTTGCCGTGCGAGCACGCCTTCGATGTCATCCCAATCCTTCGCGCGTTCGGGGATGGCCTTGTGAATGGTCAAACGAAATTTGAACCGCGTGCCGACGATGGTGACGAATTCGCCGATCGTGCGTTCGCCGATAAGTACTTTGAAGCCCGCATCACGCGTGGCACGTGGCCTACCCCACACCGCGTTGGCTATCCCCCCGATGACGAGATGCCGAACAGTGTGCTGATCGAGAAACACCTTTACCTGGCGCAAGACCTCAAGTTGTTTGTGCATCAGTCATTACCTTTGTCGCTCGTTGGAGTTTCTGGTGCAGCGCAATCCAGTGGGCCTCGTCCTGTTCGAGAAAGATTCGCTCTGCATTGGGCGCCAGTGTACGCGCCAGATCACACAGTTCAAAGAACTGCATCAGGCTTTCCTCGACAGTCAACCACGGCAACCCCCTTTTTTGTCCCTCGAGTTCCCAGGCGTTGAAGCGTTTATATCCTTCCAGAATTTCCCGTAGCGTCGGCATCGCCTTCATCTCACCGTAAGCGTTCAGTCCCTACCTTCCCGAAAGCTCAAACACGCGCCTTCTCGGTACGTCCGGGTACTTTTCGGGTGGGTTTCTCGATAATCCAACATACCTCTCCACCGCGAACGGAGAACTCCTGAACAGATTTACAGATACTTTCCCAGGTCTCAGGGCTTGCGCCTGATACGGATATGACCAGGTTGCACGACAACAAAAGCATCAAAGAGTTGCTCGCCTTGCTCCTGCACGCACTGCACGACAGTCTGAGCCAGAGTCTGGCGGAGGTTGCCAGGGAAATGGATCAAGATGACACCGGCTGAGTCGGCATGACTGACGAAGACCAGCCAGCCGAAGTCTTTGTCCTCTGTCAGCAGGATGCGCTTCTCGCGATAGGCTTGCTCAATCAATTCGCGGTCGTCGGAGCGGCGCATTACCTCGCTGACGGCAAAGACATCATAGCCCTCTGCTCGCAAAGCGCGCACGACGGCAAAGTCGCAGCTTTCGTCGGCCAGAAAGCGCAAAGCAGAAGTACTCATCAGGCCGTTTGTAACAGGATAGTTTCATGGGCCAGTGAGTCGGCGGCATAAGCCAGCGCGGCCCGGATGTCCGCGCGGGTCAGGCGCGGATATGCATCCAGCAGGTCGGCCTCTGTAGCGCCCTCGCTCAGTTTGCGGATGACAAGTTCTACCGG
>DAOUEC010000225.1:0-20225 GCA_034430655.1 Anaerolineae bacterium | reverse complement strand
CTGGCGTCCAACGAGAATCCGCTGGGGACATCGCCCAAAGCGCTGGCTGCGTTGGAAGAGG
The DNA here is from genome assembly GCA_034430655.1 of Anaerolineae bacterium. Classification (GTDB taxonomy): domain Bacteria; phylum Chloroflexota; class Anaerolineae; order B4-G1; family B4-G1; genus JAUWNP01. The sequence goes on along the minus strand of DAOUEC010000225.1, from coordinate 20,164 downwards.
CGCTGCCCCGGCTGAACTCTTACCCGGATGGGCAGAGTTACTACCTTCGCCACGTCATCGCGCAGCACCTGGGGGTGGAGCCGGAGCAGGTGACGGTGGGAAATGGGTTGGATGGGCTCATCATGCAGACCTGTATGGCATATCTGGACGAGAACAGCGAGGCCATCGTCAGCCAGTCCTCGTTTCCCGTCTACGACATTTACACCCACGTCATGCGGGCGACGCTGATCAAAACGCCCCTGAAGAACTACGGCCTGGACCTGGAGGCCATGGCACAGGCGATCAGCGACAGCACCAAACTCGTCTTTGCCTGCAATCCCAATAACCCGACAGGGACGGTGGTCACTGCGGACGAGGTGGAAGCCTTTATGTCCAGAGTGCCCGACCACGTTCTGGTGGTCTTCGACGAGGCCTACTATGAGTTCGTTGATGCGGACCGGTTCCCGGACACCCTCCGCTACGTCCGGGATGGTAGGCAGAACGTGATGGTGATGCGTACCTTCTCCAAGGTCTATGGGCTGGCCGGTGCCCGTTTGGGGTGCGCAGTGGCCGCCCCCCAGGTCCTGGCCCCGCTGAACCTGGTCAAGGAGCCGTTCGCCGTCAACCTGCTGGCGCAGGCCGCGGGTATCGCCGCTCTGGAGGACGAGGCATTTCTAGAGGCGTCGGTGGCGACCAATCACGCCGGGCGTCTCTTCCTGTACGGCGAGTTCGAGCGGTTAGGGTTGCCCTACATTGAGAGTCACACCAACTTTATCCTGGTGAAGATCGGCCCGCAGGCAGGGACGGTGGCACAGATGTTGCTAGAGAGAGGCGTCATCGTCCGGCCCTGTGCCGGTTATGATCTGCCCAACTGCCTCCGCATCACAGTCGGCAGCCAGGCCCAGAACATCAGATTGGTCGAGGCGCTGGAGGGTGTGCTCCAGGTTTTGGGTGACCATTGAAGGTGTTAATCTTGTTCTCCGCGTCGTAGGTGGGCACCATCGGCACGTCGGCTTTTACCCGCACTTCTCCTGGGGGGCGACCGCAAGGGTGCGCCCCTACATTTTGAAGGCCGGTGTCCACGACGGGGCCGATGCGTATCGCCACCTCGTTCTGGGCCGGGTCGAAGCGGATGGTGTACTGCCGCCATAGGTCGGCCCCCAGGCGGATAGTGTGGAGCATCACGTTCTGCGGCTTCCTGGTCTCGTGGGCCCGCCGCATCGCGGCCGCCACTTGCCCGGCGATGTCGCGCGCGTCCGGCTGTGGGCCGGGGTCAATCTCGACGTCGTACTTCTCAAAGTAACGGTAAGCACAACGCACAAAACCAGCTCGTCCTGACCGCCCACCTGGTGCTGGATTGCACCCCGCCCTGTCCGCCCATGTGAGTCAGCGTGTGAGACCTCTACGTTGGTGGACAGGAATGAGCCGCCCTGACCTACGTACGCAGCCCAGCCGATGATCTGTCCCAGCGGCCGGACGACGAGGTCCAGCAGCGTGGCAGTACCTCCCCAGGTCATCACCCCCGCTTGGACGGGTGTTAGACTGTTGTCAGGTTGGTATCGCTCCTCTGTCTGCTGAGACGCTGGTCAGGGTGGCAAGGACGTTCGCGTTACCCCAAAATGTCGATCTCCCTGGATCCATTTTGCCACAACCTGCGGGAAGATGGATGACTTTGGGAAAGTCTTGAGTTTTGCCTTGAGTTTTAAGGTTCAACCCCTTGACAGAGCGATAGCTTGGCCTTATAATGTAATGGTAAGATGATAGTCGTCTGACAATTCCTCCGCTCTCTACTTCGGTTCACTGTGGAACTTGGTGAAACAGGTAGAATAGGAAATGCATAGTCGTCTGCCACTCCACAATCCGCCTCTGGCCGATCAGGTGCTGGAAATCCTGATCAGGCGGATCCAAGGCGGTGTTTATCCCTCTGGTAGTCAACTCTCCCCTGAAAGCGATTTGGCCGTCGAGTTCGGCGTCAGTCGGGCAACGATTCGCAGTGCCCTGGGCGTGCTTGCCTCGCGTGGCCTGGTGGTGCGCCGGCAGGGAGCCGGCACTTTTGTCAGTCAGCTATCCAGAATTCGCAATCCGCTCAACGAGTTTATTGCCTTCCCCGATCTGATCGCCAGCAATGGTTTCGAACCGGGGTTCACACAGATCGGCGCTGCTGAGATACAGGCCGACTCTGATCTGGCTAAAGCCCTGGTGATTGAGCCTGGCAGCGAGGTGTTGCTGGTACGCAAGGTGTTCACCGCCGATGGTGCCCCCGTCATTTACTGCATCAATCACATACCCGCCTGGGTGTACCGTGACCATTGCTCACCGGAAGAAGTCGTCCAGCCCGGTATCACTCAGCCTATCTTCGAGTTCCTGGAACACCGATGTGGACAGCGCGTCGAATGTTACCTTGCGTCGGTTCGGGCCGAAATAGTGCAGAACTGCGATATGCAAGACTTTCCTTTGCACTACGAGCCTCTCACGCCCATGCTCGTCATAGATGAAATTGGCTATAATACAGATGGAAGACCGGTGCACCACTCGATCGAGTACCATCCCGATAACTGGATGAAGTTCGAACTGATCCGCAGCCGTGGTTTGCCTTCTGGCTGATGGATGCTGTTAGATGTTGGCCGATAAGGGACTGACTGGCTACCAGACCCAACATGGAAGGCAGCCCCTACAAGGGTCGTAGGATCACGGAGCAAAGATAAGGAAAGAGAAATGCCAGAGTCTGGCGTGCCTAAGAATATTGCCGAAAAACTTGGAGAGACGTTATTCCAGGGCGACAAGGCCGCAGCGATGGCTGCGACTCAGGAAGCCCTCGCGTCAGGCATTGATCCCCTCGCCCTCGTCCAGGAGGTTATCATCCCCTCCCTCGTCGAGGTCGGCCGGCGTTTTGAAGCGCTAGAAATCTTTTTGCCAGAATTGATGCAGGCCGGCGACGTGGGGAGCGCCTGCTCAAAGCTGATTGAAGAGGAACTGGTCAAGTGTGGTGGCGAGATGAGGGTAGCAGGCGTCGTGGTTATCGGTACTGTCAAGGGGGATATCCACGACATTGGCAAGAACATCGTCATCAGCCTCTTCAAGGCACATGGCTACAAGGTTATTGACCTGGGCAGAGATGTTTCAGCGATTGCGTTCGTCGAAGCAGCCGAGGCCAACCATGCTGATGTGATCGCTGCTTCGGCGTTGATGAGTATCACTCGCGCTGGCTGCCGGGAAGTAGCCGGTTTGCTCAGGGAACTAAACCTGAATGACAAATATCACTTCATCGTCGGTGGCGGGTCGCTTGATCAGGTCTATGCGGACGAAATCGGGGCCGACGGCTACGCTCCTACGGCGGCTGGTGCGGTCGAACTTGTCAAGTTACTGATGTCTAATTGAAGGGAGACGTAGCGATGTACGCGAACGAACGCCCTGTGGAAATCTTCCAGCGCTCGCGCTCAGGCCCGTTTATGAAGGAAATCGAGTTCGACCTGATGGTGGCAAAGCGCGCCCAGGAGCTTGTGCGCGAGTACGACGTCAAGTACGACCCTCAGTTGCTTTGCCCTGCCGACGACGAGATGGCCGACCGCGTGTTTGAGGCTGGGGTGCAACTGTTCCTCGACGTGGGGGTGTATCACCTGGACACCCAGCGTGTCATTCGCTTTGACCGGGGCGAAGTGATGGATGCCTTGCGGCAGGCGCCGTCCACGCTGTACCTGGGCGAGGGCAAGGATATGGTCATCGCCACCAACCGGGGCGTGGAAGACCCGACGCCGTCGCTCAACCTGACCGGCCCGGCCGGCCAGGCCTGCAGCGAGGAACACTATCTGAAGATGCTGATCAGCTACGCCCAGGAGCCATACGTGGATGCCATTGAGTCCGGCGCGACCCTGACCTACAATGGCTACGATATCGTCGCCGGAACGATGATGGAGGTCAAGGCCGTTCAGCGCGATTCGGCCACCGCGCGTGAGGCCGTGCGGCGGGTGGGCAAGCCGGGCATGCACATCGGCGACTGTGCGACCGGCATGACAGCCGTCGGCAAAATGGCCGCCAGCGACCCGGTCAACGGGTTGCGCCCGTGCGACGGCCGGCTGGTTGCCCAGATGTGCGAGCTCAAGACAGATGATGACCAGTTGATCCGCATACCACATCTGCTGCAGTACGGTACGCATCCCATCAACTTGATGACCCCGCTGACAGGTGGTGTCGGCGGCAACCCGGCGGGGGTATCTGTGGTCTCGGTGGCCGAGTTCCTGCTCGGTGTGATCTGCTACTTTGCTTCCTACCACTATCTGAGCATCACGCATATCAAGTGGACTAACAACTCGGACCCGTGGGGGATGTACGTGCTGGCGATGACCGGGCAGGCGATGGCGCGCAACACGCATCTCGTCTATACGTGCGACCCTTTCACCATGTGTGGGCCTTGCACAGATGAACTGCTTTACGAGGTGGCCGGTCACGCGATCATCGCCGAGGTCTGCGGCTATCACCAGCATGGCGTGGGCAGCACCGGCGGCAACATCGTTGACCACCATACGGGGTTGGAAGCCGGTTTCCAGGGTGAGGTCGGGCTGGCCACCACCCGCGCCGGGATTACCCGCGAGCAGGCCAACGAAATCGCTCTGAGGCTACTGCCGAAGTACGAGGACACGTTCGAGAACCCCAAGCGCGGCAAGCCTTTCGCCGAGGCTTATGACCTCAAGACAATCACGCCCACGCAGGAATGGCAGGATTGCTACCGCCGGGTCAAGGAAGAGTTGACCAAGCTGGGTCTGGCCTTTGTGCAAGGACCGTACGATTGACCATTCGACGCACACCGAACAGACAGTTGAACCCTGTCGTTACATTGCCAGTTGTAGGCGCGAATGAGAAGGAGGGTTTGGAATGGGAACGGATCTACTTGACGATCTTTGCACTGCAGTGATTGAAGGAGACGAGGCCAAGGCCGCCAGTGCAGCGCAACTGGCCTTGTGTGAGGAGATCGCCCCCTCCGATGTGCTGGCCGCCGTGAACCGAGCTGCGGACGAGATCGGAAGGCAATACGAGTGTGGAGAATTTTTCCTCCCCGAGTTATTTGCGGGCGCGGACGCAATGATCAAGGTGGTGGACCTTGTCTTACCCGAGCTCGAACGTGGGGGGATAGAGCCTAAAGGCATCATCGTGATCGGTACCGTAGAAGGCGATATCCACGACATCGGTAAGCGCATTGTTTCTGCCATGCTGGCGGGTGCCGGTTTCCGAATTCATGACCTCGGGACAAACGTGCCCGCGAGCAAGTTCGTGGAGGAAGCTCGCGAGGTCAACGCCAACATCGTTGCAGCCTCGGCCTGCTTCAGCACCACCACAATACGCCTGCCACAGATTGAAGAAGCGCTGTGCGAAGCCGGCATACGGGAGAAGGTAATCTACATTGTTGGCGGAGCGGCAGTGAGCCGCACCATGGTCGATTGGGCAAAAGCAGATGGCTATGGCCAGGATGCGGCCGAGGCCGTCCGCGTTGTTAGCTCGCTGATCGAGGGAAAGGAGCACAGCTAGCGTGATCGCAGAAGCCGAATTGGAACGCCGAATCCAAGAGCTTGTGGAAAAGATGCGCGACCAGGTAGCAAAAGAGGCAATGTCACCTCTGGAGCGCGCCATCAAGACCTGGAGTTTTGAGGAGCCTGATCGGCTACTTGGTAGTTTTGCCGTTTTCAGCCCCTTTTGCCTCGGGGTGTCTGAGGTTTCCACCCGGGAGTACTACACCCATCCCCTCGGCTTCTACTACGTCCAGGCACTTGCGGTGGTGGAGTGGGGAAACGAGACGCCTCTACTGTATGGTGATCCTTATCACGTTGAAATTGAGGCTATGGGCGGGGAAGTCGAATACCCTGAGGATACACAACCCTTCCTGGCAGATCCCTTGCTCAAGGAGCCGAAAGACTTGCTCAAGTTGAATATCCCTGATCCCCAACGCGATGGCAGAATGCCTGTTATGCTGGAACTGAGCCGTCTCCATCAGCGCTATCTTGGAGATATGGTTTTCGCGCCCACATCTTGCTGCGGCCCCTTTTCGCTAGCTGTAGGCCTTCGTGGCTACGAGACCCTGCTCAGAGATATCAGGCGAGACCCTCTTTTTGTGCACGAACTGTTGGGTTTCTGCTGTGAGGTCAGCATAACCTACGGCAAAGCCCTTCTGGAGGTTCACAAGGCAAGTCCAACTATACAGGCAGCCTGGGAGTGTCTTCCCCATGTCTCGCCACAGATCTTCTACGAGTTTGGACTGCCCTATCTCACACGTTGCGTGGAAGCATTGCGCAATCCTGCCACCGGCATGACGGGAACCGTATTTTATGGCTATGGCACGAGCCTGGCGCCCAACTGGAGATCCTTCCTGCGCACGGTCTGTGCCATGGGTATGTCCGCTCTTCCCCTGATGGAAGAGGACATCTTTGGACGGCGAGGTTATAGGAAAGTGGATTTGGCTGAATTCAAACACATTCTGGCTTCCATGGGTGTAGTCCTGATGACTTTCCTGCACACGGATACCATTATGGATGGTCCACCGGAACGCATCCGGCAGCTTGTGCATGATTTCTTCAGGATAGCTGGAAAGGGTGGTGGTTATACCGCATCGACTACACTTCCCATCGGCGCCCCGCAAGAGAACGTCCGGGCCTTTACCGATGCCATTCGAGAATGCACCTACCCTATCGAGGTGTGATGAGGGGGTATCAGTGATGTCTCAGCCGGTAAAGGTCGTCGTCGAGCCAGAGTTGTGCACAGCCTGTCGTGCGTGTGAGCTGGCCTGTCACTATCACCACAACGGGCGTTTTGGCACATCCAGGGCTAGCGTCCGCCTTAGGTATGACGCCGACACAAGTGAACTGGCTATCACCTTTGACGATACCTGTGATCAATGCGCGGACGAGGCTGAGCCTCTATGTGCACATTTCTGTGTTGCGGGCGCAATTCGGATCCGACCATAAGTAAGGGAATTGATGTTCCTGCGATCCTCCCTGCGCTGTTCGGACAGAGATCAAGTGGAGAAGGGAACGATGAGCGAGAGTATCTGGGCAGGGCGCATTCTGCGTGTGGATTTATCCCGTGGTGAGATTAGCGAACAGCCAACCTCTGACTTTGCCGAATTCGCTGTCGGAGGGCGAGGTATAGGCCAATGGATCCTCTTCCGTGAGGTGGAGCCGGGGATTGATTCTTACCACCCCGACAATGTGCTCACGCTTGGAGCGGGAGCATTGGTTGGCACCTTGGCTCCTGCAAGCTGTCGTCTCTCGGTAGACACGAAGAACGCGCTCACCGGCGGCGTATGCGCGACCAACGCTGGGGGGCATTTCGCTCCCGAGTTGAAATATGCTGGCTACGACTCGGTCGTCGTCACAGGCCAATCATCAAGGTCGGTCTACCTGTGGATCCATGATTGCGAGGCTGAACTTCGTGATGCCAGCCATCTGTGGGGCCTGGACACCTGGCAGACAGAAATCGCACTGCGCCGAGAGCTAGGTGATCCAAACGTCCGCGTGGCTCTCATTGGTCCGGCTGGGGAGAACCTTGTCCGGGGAGCCTGTCTTATCACCGATAGGGCACGCGCGGCTGGACGAGGTGGAGCAGGGGCGGTCATGGGCTCGAAACGGCTAAAAGCCGTCGCCGTCCGAGGCACGGGAGAACTCGCCCCCGCGAATAGAGAGGCTTTCCTCCGCGAGGTCGAACGCTGCAACCGCAAGCTTATGGAATCGAAGATTATCGAAGTCTACCGAGCTGGTGGTAGTATGCGATTTGCCGGGGCCGGTGGTCCGGATGGCAACTTCCCGCAAGCCGTGCGCAACTACCGAGACTCCTATTGGCCGCTCGAAAAATCGCGCAAGATATATGAGCCTGCACTTAAGGCGGGATACGAAGTACGGCGTCTGGGTTGTTTCAACTGCCCAATCAGTTGCAGCCATTTTTACGCCGTCCGAGATGGACCCTATGCAGGGAGTGCAGGGGAGGGTTTCGAGATTAACAGCGTTCGAGCTTTTGGCTCAAACCTGGACATCGACTACCCACCGGCCATCATCGAGGCTCACAATTACTGTAGCCGAATGGGTCTGGACGTAGACATGGCTGGAGCCTGCATAGCCTTCGCTTTCGAGGCCTACGAAAGAGGCGACCTCAGTCGTGAGGAAGCGAACGGTCTTGAGCTAACCTGGGGCAATCACCAGGCAGCGATGGAATTGCTCCATGCAATAGTTGAACGCTGCGGGGTGGGTGACATGCTGGCTGAGGGGGTCAAGCGAGCGTCAGAAAAACTGGGGCGTGGTTCGCAGGCCTACGCCTTGCAGGTGAAAGGCGCTGATCTCAATGAAGCCAGCATGCGACCGATGAAGGCCTGGGCCCTGGGAATCATCCTCAGTACCCATGGGGGTGGTCATCTGGATGGGGCTCCCGGAGCTTGGGCATGGCGAGGGCACGAAGAACAGGCGCGCGAACTGTTTGGGAACCCGAACCCTGGGGCTGCCGGGGAGTACCAGAACCAAGCGAATGTCTTGATCTGGTTCGAGAACTACAAAGCCGCGATTGACATGCTCGGGATCTGCTACTTCACCAGCATGTGGCTCGATGCCCTCGCCCTATCCCCTGGGGACTACGCTGCTTTGCTGTCTACTGGATCTGGCAGAGAGTACAGCGCCGAGGAGGTGATGCTTATCGGCCAAAGACTTCATAACGTCCAGAAAGCTTTCAACACGCTGCACACCGGCCACACCCGGCAGGACGACAGGCCGCCTCCCCGCTTAGAAGAGCCTGCCAAGAGCGGACCGTTCAAGGGGGAAAGGCTAGAACCAGAAAAGTGGGAGCACATGCTCGATGAGTACTACCTGGCCCAAGGTTGGGACTTGGAGACGGGCTGGCAGACGAGATCAAGCCTGCAAGCCCTTGGCTTGGACGAGGTGATCGCCAAACTGGAGGCATACGGGCGGTTGAAGTAATCTCCGTTCGGCCGAGATTCGATGCCGGATTCCATCGCTCGCCATGCTCGCCATGCCTTTGCTAGGAACAGTTTTCACGGTGGTAGTCAGCCAAAAATCAAGGGGAGGTGGCGTATGGTCATATAGCAAGAGTCCGCTCCAGGTGGTCTTTCGAGACAGTGTGGGTAAACCTACGAACGCAAGGAGGTTTGAAATGAGTAAAGTGCTCTTTCGTAACTGCCGATTCTTGATCTCCCAACCTACCCCATTCGGTGGAATCCTGGAAAACGGCGCGGTCTATGTCGAAGGCCCCATCATTAAAGCAGTTGGGCCATCAGCTGAGATCGAAGCACAGTACGGCGACCAGGAGGGATTGGACATTGTCGATGCCCAGGATAAGATTGTGATGCCAGGCTTGGTTGACTGTCACAATCACGTGGGCGAGGCGCACATGTTCTTGATTTTTGGCTGGCTGACATCCCCGTTGACCGGGATCGTTGATACAGCCATCCGCGTGCTCTGGCCGGCCTACAACTGGCTGACGAATGAGAGCGTATATGACCTGACCCTGTTGGGGCTCGTCAACATGCTGAAACACGGCACTACCACGTATGCCAATGCGTTTCCCTTTCCCGATGCTGTGTACCGGGCCTCTGCTTATGCCAAGATGCGAACAGTTATCCACGTGCAGATGATCACGAGCGTCAACCTGCCTGATGCCAACAATGAGCAGGAATACCTTGCCCTCACCGAAGAAGCGATAAAGAACTACCACAATACCCACGATGGACTGATCCAGGTGGGTGTCCATCCCAGCGCAACCTACAACTGCACACAGAGCATGTTGATCAAGGGCATGGAGTTGGCGGAAAAGTACGATGTGCAGTATGCCACACACGTTGCCGAAGCGCCGGATGAAAAAGAGCGCTCCGATGCTACCTGGGCCGACGAAGGTGGACAAATCCAGCATCTGCGCAACATCGGCTTGATGTCACCTCGCTCGCTGTTCTTCCACGGCGCTGCGCTCAATGAAAGCGAAATTGACATGCTCGCCGAAACAGGCACCGCCCTGGCTCACTGCCCTCCGACGAACTCGATATTGGGCAATTGTGCTTACCTGCCGTATATGCTACAGGCTGGTGTTAAGGTAGGATTGGGGACGGATGTGCCAACGCACAATTTGTTCAATGTGATGTTGTCGGTATCGCAGCAACACAACATCATGCCGCGGGAACTGCGCGGCCTCGCCCCGTGGGTGCCCTTTGAGCTGGCGACGCTGGGTAGCGCCAAGGCGCTGCGTCTTGACAGAAAGATTGGAACGTTGGAGCCGGGCAAGCGGGCGGACATTGTGACGGTCGACTTGACCCGCAATAGCAGCCTCTTCCCGCTTGACGTGGGCGTTTTGCTGACCTTCATCGCATTTAACGGCCCTGGTACCGAAGTGGCGGATGCCATGGTGGATGGCCGATTCCTGCGACGGGATGGCGAATTCACTGTCTTTGATGAAGAGGCGGTCATAGCTCATGCCCAGGAATGGTGCGACAAGTTCACTGTTGACTATGCAAAGGCACAAGAGGCTGGCGACTCTATGTTCAACCGCGTCCACGAGGAGTACCAACGCATCTAGCTCTGTTCTATCGGCAAGTCGGCAAAGATATGCCGGGTCTGGCTGAAGTTTGTGGGCAGGTCTCACGCTCAGCGAAGAAACGCCAGACTCGGCCGAAATTCAATGATCGTATCTAAATTGTTTGCTCACCAGGGATCGCCAGATCCCGGCTTTGCGCGGGCGAGTCGACGCTTAAAACGGGGATCTGACGATCCCCTTTGAGCAAATGGGCTGAATTTGCGTGCTCAAGGGCAGCCAATGTGCCAAAAATCATCGCCATAGGTCGTTGTCGAGTTAAGATGCAATTGCCCTGAGGGACAGGCTGAGGATGCCCGTCCTGCGCGAGTGGGATGTGCACCTTGATGTGGACGGGGTGCTGCGTGGGTTGTCTCCTCCTTTCGTGTCTTGCTTCTTGCTTGCTATCCTATCTCTACCTCCTCAATCTCCGACACAATGTCCCGCTGCTGGAGTGACTCCCTTGCCTCCGGCCTCCCGCGCCGGCACTGCCATTGGTACAGCCCGCCCAGCACGGCTACCGGCAACGCTACTGCCAATTCCAGGAACCACCACGGGTTCAGCCGTGGCTGGGCCGAGAAGCGGTCCAGGTTGAAGAGGATCACCGCGACGGAGGTCCAGACGGTCAGGAAGTTGGGGATCGCGTCGCCGGAGCGGAGCAGTTGTAGCCCCGTTGTGCGTCTTCTGGTGAATGGGTAGAACAGGTTGCTGCCCATAAAGCCCAGTTGATCCTCCAAGATATGGCTGGCGAAGCCCAGGCCCACCGCGATCCCGGCCCACTTTCCAAAGAGAAGCCCAGTCACCACGCCGATCGCCGCCGCCAGCGCCAGGGAGTGGGACCAGCGGCGGTGCCAGTCGAGGAAATGGACGTGGAGTTGGTTGCCCTGGCGCTCGAACTTGAACGACGGCCCGCTGAAGATATCAATCTTGTTCTCTGCGTCGTAGGTGGGTGCCATTGGTATGCCGACTTTTACCCGCACCTCGGTTGGGCGACCGCAAGGGTTCGCCCCTACTTTTTGACAGGGCTCCGAGCCGGGGAGAGGGGTCTGGCCGGTGTCCACGACCGGGCCGATGCGCACCGCCACCTCGTTCTGCTCCGGGTCGAAGCGGATGGTATACTGTCGCCACAGGTCGGCTCCCAGGCGGATGGTGTGGAGCATGATGTTCTGGGGCTTCCCGGTCTCGTAGGCGCGTCGCATCGCCCCGACCACCCGCCCGGCGATGTCGCGGGCATCCGGCTCCGGGCCTGGGTCAACCTCCTCGGTGTAGCGCTCGAAGTAACGGGTGAACTTGAAGTCGAGGGTGTCCGGCAGGATGCCTGCGATGCCCCCCAGCATTGGCAGTACCGATCCTCCGGCCGCTTGCTGCACCACCTCCGGGAAGAAGGTGGCGATGGCGACGCCGGTGACGAAGTGGGCGATGCCTTTCATGACAACCTCCGGTTGGAATTAACAATGAGCCAATGAAGCAATGAACAACGTCCAAGTCCAAATTGGCTCAGGTTCATTGTCTCATTGTTCATTGCTTCATTGCACTAGTCCGAGCCATCCCGCTACCATCCCTCCTACCCCCACCATATTCAGCGCGATCGGGAGCAGCAGGACACCCATACAGTTCATCCGGCGGGAGCCCCAGAGGACGGGGATGAGGCCGATGCCAGTGGCGACGGCGCAGATGAGGAAGCCTCCCGGGCCCGTCATCCCGACGACGATGGCAAGCAGCACCACCAGCGTGCCCAGGCTGATCCAGCGGTAGTGCACCTTGCCGACCAGTTTGATCGCCACGCGCGTCATCAGCAAGAGCGTAAAGAACGAGATGACGCCGGTGAGGACCACTGCTGCCACCGCCAGGTAGTAGGTCTGTGGCGTGTAGGATGACCACAGGCTGCTCAGCATCCATGCCATCCCGCCCCGGGTCAGGTGCAGCCCTGGCACGAAGAAGAACAGGAAGCCGCCCACGTAGTACACGACCTTCGATGCCCCCTGCGAGATGATGAACAGCCGGTCGTCCCGCTGCGCGGTGGCGTGACCAGCGATGAAGCCGCCGATGCCGCCGGTCACGACCGGGAAGAAGGCGGCGAAGAGCCCGCCCAGCGCACCCGCAAATGTCCCACGCAGGAATAGCCACGGCGTACCGTCCACTGTCCTGGTGATGTGTTGCTCCGGCAACTCGACCCGCGAGAGGATGTTCTGCAAAATCCAGGGCACGGCGAAGAGGCCAGCGAAGGCCGGGAGCAGATTCTGGTAGGCCATCGTCACCGGCACCAGGCTGCGGTAGAGCAGGATAAACCCCAGAAGGCCCGAGAGCAGGAAGGTGATGAGCCCGGCTGTGAGGCTTCTCCAGCCGTCCCACCAGCGGCGCCAGCCTGCCGGGGCGCGATCGGAACCTTTGGGCCATTCGGACATGAGCATATAGGCGATCACAGTCCACAGGATCCAGTGCAGGTGGGGCTGGAGGATGGCCCGCAGCGCCGGGAAAAGGGATGAGGCGACAGGCGTCAGTAGTGCCAGGACAGCGATGCCGCCCAGCCCCCCGATGCCGGTCAGCACCACCGCCTCGTACCCGCGCCGCTGGAGGAGGTACTTCTGCCCAGGTAGTACTACGAAGATGGTGGAATCGTCGGGGGCGGCCAGGAAGATGCTAGGGATGGTGTTCAGCATTGCGTAGCCGGTGGTCATTCCCAGGAAGAAAAACGCCAGGAGTTCCGGCGGCACGGCGTTCTCCATCTTGCTCAGCGTGGCCGTGGCCAGGATGACGAAGCCGGCGACGTTGTAGATGTGCAGCGCCGGCACCAGCGATAGTATTGAGGCCACCAACGCTCCCAGCACCGCAAAAAACAGCGCCATCCCGACTTCTGCTACAGACATGCTTCCTCCCTGTCTACCGCTGTTTGCTGTTCATCAATCTGCAATATTACGTACCACGAACTGCCAGTTCTGTCAGGACACATACCACGGCCAGGCTGGTTTGCCGAGGATGGACTGACCGGGTATAATCTGCAGCAGATGACGTGGTCGAACAGTACTACAGGCACCAGATATCGGAGAGAGAGATGGCAGAAGGGCAGGAAGTGATCTATGAATATCTGCTGCAACAGGGAGGGGATCAGATGCTCCGCGAGGCGAGTGCTTACTTTGCAGGTAAGGGACGACTGCACAGCGCATTGCGTTGCCTGGCGCAGCGATTGAAGGCGGAGGGAATCCCCTACGCTCTGTTGGGAGGGCTTGCTCTGGCCGAACACGGATACCCACGACTGACGGAGGACATTGACCTGCTGTTGACGCCGGCCGGATTGGAGCGTTTCTGCCAGCGGCTGGTGGGACGGGGATACCGTCCAGCCTTCAGCGGAGCCAGGAAGACGTTCCGCGATATTGAGACGGGCGTGCGTATCGAAATCGTGACTACCGGGGAGTATCCGGGCGATGGGTTGCCCAAGCCAGTGGCTTTCCCCGACCCGACGGCCCCGAGGGTGACGGTAGAGATAGAGGGTATCTGCGTGGTGGCGTTGGAGAAATTGATCGAGTTGAAACTGGCGTCGGGGATGAGCGCTCCCCATCGGTTGCGAGACCTGGCCGACGTGCAAGACCTGATCGTCCGTCTGGGACTTCATCTGACGTTGGCAGACCGGCTTGACCCCTCGGTGCAGGCGGCATATCGGGACTTGTGGGAAAAAGCGCACGTAAGCGAGCCAGCAGGTTCGCGGGAGCGGTGAGGCCGATCGGGTCACGGCACCACCACGTCGTTGGGTAGCGTCGGCACGATCTCCAGGTTGCCGCGGTAAACCTCTACGGTGCCGACGACGCGCACGCGGCTACCTGGCGTGCCCAGCGCGGTGTTGTCGGCGATGCGGTCGAGGACGGTGCGCCAGATGAAGACGGCAATTTCGCCAGTTCCGTCGCCCACGAACACCTTGACCGCACTGTGCAGCCCCTCCACACGGATGACCTCCCCCTCGATCATTGCCCATTGCCCTGCATCAGCGCCGGTGAGGGAACCGATCTCGCGTGGGATGGCCCAGGCGCTCGCGCCCTCGATGGCCTTCACGTCCGCGCCGAAATCCGGCTGAATCTGCAACTCCCCCTCGTACTGGCCGATGGTGCCCGTGGCTCGCACCTTCGCGCCCAGATTGATCTCCGCCGCGTCCCAGCAATTGTCGTAGACATTGTGCCACATCAGCAGCACGATCTGCCCCGTGCCGTCGTCCAGTGTGAACTTGAAGCCGGCCGAGAGACTGGCCGTGCCGGCCACCGTGCCTTCCACCATCACCTCCTCGCCGATGCGGTCAGCGGTGATGGCCCCGATGGGTGTCAGTTCTACCACCGGTGTAGGGGTCTCCTCCGGTGTGGGTGTGCTGATCGGCTCCAGCGTTGGCGTCGCCGTAGGAGTTTCCGTCGGCTGCGGCGTACCCGCGCTGATCACCAGTATCTTGCCCACGTTGAGGTTGGTCAGTTCCAGTGCGCCCTGGTACTCCGCGACCTGCCCGGTCACGATGACCTGCGCGCCCGCCCCCATCTCCTCCGGTGCGCTCTTGGCGACGTTGCTCCACAGAAGCAGGACGATCTGTCCCGTGCCGTCGCCGAGGGTGAACTTGACGCCGGCTGAGAAGGGGTCGGGTGGGCCGAGCGTCCCGCGCAGCGTCACCCAGCGGCCCACATCGGCGGTCGTCAGCGTGCCGATGGGCGTCTTGGCAGGCGGGGAGGTGGCGGCGACGAGCACTTGCACGTCCTCGGCCAGTTCGGGCACCAGTTCCAGTTCGCCCCGGTACTGGCTGACCTCCCCCTGCACCTGGACCTCCGCGCCTATCTCTGGCTCCGCCGCGTTGCGCATTCCGTCGCGGACCGACTGCCACAAGAGCGCGATGATCGTGCCGCTGCCGTCGTCCAGCGTATATTTGACGCCAGCGGAGAAGGGCTCGACCTCGGCGATGGTACCGCGCACGACGACCAGTTGTCCCACATCTGCCGTGGTCAGTTCGCCGATTGGCTTCTCGACGGCGACGGGCACTGGTTGGCTGAGTGGCACGATGTCGGCGACGGAGGCGGGGACGAGTTGCGGCCTGTCGCCGTACAGGGAGACGGTCGCCACGACCTCGACGGGCTGGCCCGTGGTCAGGGTGGGGGGGATGCCGCTGAGTGCGATCAGGTCCCGGCTCACGGCGATGGGGATGGAGCCGGTCCCGTCGCGGACGGTGATGAGCGTCAATCCCTGGTAGGGCTCGATGACTTGGCGCACCTGGCCGCGCACCCGCACGCGCAGGTACTGGTCCTCCGGCGCGATGGTGCCGATATCGCGGTCCACCGGCTCGGCGCGGGTTACTTTGAGTTGCTCGGGTACGTTGATGGTGAGCGCGAGGAAATCCTCGCGCACGCGCAGCGTGCCGGCCACCTCGACCAGGTCGCCCAGCGCAGGCACGCGGTTCTGCTCGATGATCTGCCGCGTCTCCGCCTGGTAGGACGAGATGTGCATCTCCCCTGTGTCGTCCTCAATCCAGAAAACCAGATATTCGCTTTCAGGATCGTAGGTGGCGGCGCGGGTGCAGTGGCCTTTGACCCGCACGTAGGCCATGTTCATCGTCGCGCCAGCCTGGTTAATCGTGACCTGCGGTACTTCGGCGCGGGTGGCGGCTAGCCAAAGGAGGGCAAGCCCCACGGTGGCAAGCGCGACCGCGGCGATTTTGACGATGCGGATGGAGGTTCGTCCGGTGAGGCGGGCGCCGCAGTAGGGGCAGGCTTCGTAAGGCCCGACATACCGTCCGCAACTGGGGCAGTGGGTCATTGAGGGTCTCCTTGCGCAGTTGGCGGTGAGTGAGTGGGGATAATTTACTCCAACTTGACGGATTTGTCCAATCAAGATAATTTGCCATTTACCGGCTCCCACGTCACCGCTGCCCCCACCGACGCTCACTGTCACACCGCGTTTTCTACCTACAAGAGCGCTTTTGACGATGTGGAAGCCTATGCCAATTTAAGGACTTTCTTGACCTGCCTTTTACCTCATTTTCACCTGCTTGTGCTAGAATGAGGACGATGTTGGGACGGGTTCCCGCCCTCCGAAACCCACATCAAAGGCTGTTTGTGGTTGCCCTCCTTTCGCGGACCACGGCCTCCTCGGCCTTGAGGAGGCCGTGGCCGTTCTGCTGTCAGCCATCAAATACGCAATCTAATCTGTAGACCACCCCTGCCAATGCCCTTACGGTGTCCTTGACCTGACATAGTGTGATGATTGTGGTATACTATTACACGACTTCGGACTTCGGATTATGTGCTACTTCTGCATCCACGGCCACTTCTACCAGCCTCCTCGGGCTGACCCGTTCACCGGGCGCATCCCACGGGAGCCGGACGCCGCGCCATACGCCAACTGGAACGAGCGCATCACCGCCGAGTGCTACATGCCGCTGGCGGGGTCGGGTCACTTCGGGCGTATCAGTTTCAACCTGGGTGGCACGCTGGCCCGCTGGCTAGACGAGCATGCTCATTCCATCTACGAGCGCATCGTCACTGCCGAGCGGGATTATTGGGATGCCCACGCCGTCGGTAACGGACTGGCCCAGCCGGTCCACCACACCATTCTGCCGCTGGCCCGCCGCCGCGATAAGATTTGCCAGGTCCGCTGGGGTATCGCCAGTTTCCTCCACCGCTTCGGCCACCGGCCAGAGGGGATGTGGCTCCCGGAGATGGCGGTGGACTGTGAGACGCTGGAGATTATGGCGGCGGAGGGGATTCGCTTCACCATCCTCTCCGAAGAGCAGGTGCAGGGCGACCTGGAGGCAGGGGCGGGGCCCTACCGGGTGCGGCTGCCTGGCGAGAGGGAAATCGCCGTCTTTGTGCGCGACCGGGCCCTCTCCAACGCCCTCTCCTTCGGGATGCCGGACTCGGCCTACGTGGACGAATGGCTGCGGGACCAGGTGGAGTGGCGCTGCCGCAGTGGGGGCGCGGTCATCGCGCCCTTACTGCTCATCGCCACCGACGGCGAGACCTTCGGCCACCACCACCGGCAGGGGGTGGAGGTACTGGACCGTATTCTCTCAGCGGGGGATGCCTATGGCTATCATCTGACCACGCTGGGGGTCCACCTGCGCCGGAGCCCGCCGCAGACGGAGGTGGAGGTGATCGAGAACACCGCCTGGAGTTGCTTCCACCGCCTGGACCGCTGGGTGGTTGGCTGCGATTGCACCCCGGGCGACAGCCGCTGGAAAGGGGCGTTGCGGCGGGCGCTGGACAACCTGGCCTGCGACCTGGATCAGGTATACGTGTGTGAGGCCCAACGACTAGGGTTGGATCCCTGGCCGCTGCGGGACGATTACATCGCCGTGGTGCTGGGCCAGGTGGGCGGGCTTGCTTTTCTGTCCGGGAACGGCCTGGCTCGCCTCAGCAGCGAGGAAGCCCAGCGGCTGCTTGCGCTGCTGGAGGCTCAGTTCCACCGCCAGCGGATGTACGCCAGTTGCACCTTCTTCTTCGACGACCTGGATCGGCACGAGCCCTGCTACGCCATCGCCAATGGTATCCGGGCGATTACCCTCACCCGCCAGGCCACGGGCGACGACCTCAGCAACGGTTTCCGCCGTGACCTGCGGGTGGCCGTCAGTGGGAAGACAGGCCGCACCGGAGCCGACGTCCTCGACGAAATCCTCACGAAAGCGGAGGTATGAGCAATCCCCAAAACTACACCCTACTCCGACATTGACCTCTCCCGCTGGCGGGAGTACGACCACGTGTGGACCGACAGCCTGTGGCTGATCGAGGCCCGCGACCGCACCGGCGGCCACCGGCTTGACTACCACGGCAACTTCGTCCCTCAGATCGCCACCCAGACCTATCTGCGCTATACGCGGGAAAACGACGTTGTCCTCGATCTCTTCCTTGGTTCAGGAACATCGGCCATTGAGGCAGCGCGGCTCAACCGGCGGCTGATCGGCGTCGAACTGAAGCCCGACCTGGTGGAGGCCGTGCGGGCTAAGGTCTCCTCTGCCCTGCTGGATGACCGCATCCACATCCTGCAGGGCGATTCCACCCGCGCGGAGACGGCAACGCGCGTGCGAGAGGCATTGACCTCAATGGGCGCCGAGCACGCTCAACTGCTGGTGCTCCATCCGCCTTATCACTCGATCATCCGCTTTTCCGACGACCCCGCCGATCTCTCCAACGCACCCACCCTGGAAGCCTTCCTCAACCTCTTCGAGACTGTCGCCCGTTACGGTTTCGACCTGCTGGAGCCGGGAAGATTCGCTGTCCTGGTCATCGGCGACGAGTACACCAAGGGCGAACTGATACCTTTGGGCTTCTACTGCCTGGAGCGCATGCAGCGGGTAGGGTTCTGGCCCAAGGCCATCGTGGTTAAAAACATCACAGGAAATGAGAGGGGCAAGGGGCGGGACAGCAATCTGTGGCGCTACCGGGCTCTTGCCGGCGGCTACTACATCTTCAAACACGAGTACGTCATCGTATTCCAGAAGCCCACCACGCTGGCCGACGTGCGCCGTGAATTGCTCAAGGTCAAACAGATGCCTTCCTGGGGTCGGGTGCAGGGCGATGAGTGGGACCGGGCCAGCCGCTTCATCTACTCCATCCGCACGCTCGATGCACTGCGTCGCGAGGCGAAGCGTGTGGCCGCCGAAGCGGGCCTGCCGCTGCGCGACTTCGGCCGCTACGTCATCCGCCGCTGGTACAACTTCCACACCCACCAGGCCGTGCTCGACGTTGTCCTGGCCCACCCCCGCACCCGCCCTGAGCCCGACCCCTTCCACCACACCGTGGATTTCCACCTGGATGGGGAGGGGTTCGACCTCAAACTGACAGGGCTGCCCAGGGGCTTCGGCCACGACATCGCATACGCCCGTGCCCACCCGGAGGACCTGGCCCGCTGGCTGTACGTCCACCAGTCGGTGCAGGGACGATTCCACGCTGCCAACCGGCTGTTCGTCGTCCTGCACGACGCGGCCGATCCTGACCGCACGTGGGAACTGCGCCGGGATTTTGCGCGGCTGGAGCGAGCCATCCACGCCTTCCTCGACGAGCCACGCCTGATGCGCGTCGAGTTCGCGGATCGGGAGGAGGCGCACCACCAACCGTTGGCCGGCGTCATATTCTGCGTGCGTGAGTAGGCAAAGCGCGTGAGGCATGAGGTCACGCTTTACGCTTCGGGCTGCGTCTCACCCGCGTACGACCAGTCCCAGAACCAGTACGCGAGCCCCTTCCATTCCTCCCAGCGCTCAAAGGCCGCCTCGACCTCAGCCCGGCCCACCGGCTCGCCGCCGTGCCACTCGTGCGAGACTATCTTGACTGCCCAGGAATCCACGGGGACGAAGTCGTAGCGGCCTAGCAGGATGAGCAGGTTGGCCGCCGCGTAATCCCCCACTCCCTTGAGCGCCAGCAGCCGCTTGTGCAGTTGGGAGGTCGAGACGCCGGCTGTCTTGAGCGCTTCCAGGTCGAGAGCCTGCCCTGAGCGTAGCCGAAGGGCGCCCGAGGCCACAGAGCGTGCCAGTTCCAGTACGTAGGGCGCTCGATAACCTAAGTAGGTAGCAGAAAGTTCGTTTCACTTTTTGGCAACATAGCGAGGCCGCAAATGCGCTCCAAGTGGGTAAACCGAGCACAAATTCGGCCCAAATTGGGTCAAAAGGCCTTGTTTAGGCTCGACTGGC
>DAOUEC010000224.1:0-2530 GCA_034430655.1 Anaerolineae bacterium | reverse complement strand
CTTGATGTTTGAGAAGCGGGTGAGCGGCCCCGCCTCTGCCAGGAGACCGGCAGCAAGCACGGGGCCCAACCCGGGAAGGGCCGCCAGCCGCCTTCCTTCCGGCAGAGCCATCACCTCGGCAGTGAGGCGTGTCTTGCTGAGTTCGCATTGGGCAAGTAGGAGGTCGACACGCTGCAGCACTTGCTGGACACGGCATGCCAGCTGCTCCGCCTCATCCCGCAAACCCACGCTCCGTCGCGCTACCTCCTGCAATGCAGAGAGACGAATGAGCCTGGCCTGCCGACCCTGGGCAGCCCGTCGCACCCGCGCCCGAAGGGCGGACAGCGGCAAACGCGCTATCTTCGCCGGCGTCAGACCGGCCCGCAATACCGCTCGGGCAGTCACGCCCAGAACATCCTTGAACACGACGTGAAACTCGGGGAACAGCTGGTCGACTAGGTCCAACAACGTGTTCGTTTCAGCGTACAGCAGGTTCTGCTGCCGTCGGTACTCCCGCTGCAGCACCATGAACCGAGCGTAGGGCCCCACGTGACGCTGCGTCCTTAGGTAGCGACCATCCCGCACCATCTGTGCCACCATCTCCGCGTCCCGGTAATCGCTCTTGCGGTGGTGGAGGTCATCCCCTTCCCGCTGCCTGCGCAGGGTAAAGCTGTTGACCAGGCGATAGGCGATGCCAGCGCCGTCCAGAAACTGGGCCAGAAGACGCCAGGCGCTCCCCGCCGGCTCGATGCCCACCAGGATCCTCTCCGCACCTACCCGATGCGCTGCCGCCTCGGCACCATCCTTCAAGGTAGCGAAACCGGCACTCATGGTATGGAACGACAGACGACCCACCCTCTGGCCGTCCCGTGTCACGAAGACAGCAGCGTGGGCCGCCCTCCGTGCCATGTCAACACCGACGATCAGGGTATCCGGAGTAACTTCCGCCGCCCGTCGCGCTATAGTATCCTTCACTGTGTCTCTCCTCTCTGCTCTGGCTGGCCAGGCTTCTTAACCCAACCACCTTAGCAGAGGGGAGTCCTCTCTTTAGGTAACAGTACGCACCCCGCATCAGACGTTACAACGCATGCGTGGCGAGGGCCGCCGAAGGGCGGTCTTCTGCTTTCTAGGCAGGTCGTCGGGGCTCGGTTCGTCCATTGAGACACCATCTCCGATCCCACCTGGCGGAGCTTGACTTGCTGGCGCATCGGAAGGAGCCCGGACTTTCAATCCGGGAGTCGTGGGTTCGAATCCCACCCGGCCCTCCAGGTGCTCCTGCGCAGATACCAATTCGGTCCTTCGGGGCGGTCTTGTCTTCGCCTGTCCCGAAACCTGAGCATCGGAGCTCATACGCGCGTTGCGCCGAGCATTATGCTGCGCTGGGCCCTTTCCGCCTTGGGCTCCTGGTAGGCCATGCCCTCACCTGAGAGGTACTGGCCTGTTCTTCGCACTGCCAACCGTCCCCGCTTCAGGTCCACGTCCTCCCAACGCAGGCCTACAGGTCTCCCCATGCGCAGGCCGGTGTGAACCCCAGAATGGCAGCATATGTGTAGACGCTGCCCGTTCCCTCAGCCGCACAAAGTAGGCGCGGGGCCTCATCCGAAGAAAGGGCCCGTCTCTCCTCTCGGCGGGTCTGGGCCGCCTCCTGGGCGGTGCGGGTGCTCTCGGCTAACTCGCGCACCTCAATCTCCCGCCCACGCTGGCGGGCGGCCTCCAGCACCTCTTGCGTCGAAGGATGAATGGCGCTCGGTGCGACGGGCATGGACGAGGTGCTGGGAGGCAGGGCGGACTGTCGTTCCGTTCTACCCTCCGTACTTCGCCTTCACTGCCTTGAACGCCTCCTCCGTGGCCACCAGCGCTTGGTCGATGTCCCGCTCGCTGTGAGCGGTCATCAAGAACCAGTTGTGGCGGGGGTGAAGGAAGACGCCCCGCCGGGCAGCCTCACCGCAGAACAAACAGCTGCGCTCGAAGCCAGTGTCGGCGTCGAAGGTTAGGAAGGGAATAGCCGGTGGGCCCGTCTGCTTGACGGCGATGCCCAGCGAGCGCGCCTGCTGGTCCAGGCCGTCGCGGAAGCGCTGGCCCATGGCCCGCATCTGCTCGATGCCGCCCTCCTCGCGCAGGGTGTTGATGGTGGCGATGGCTGCCGCCATGGGCACCGCCGCTCCCCAGAAGGTGCCGGTGAAGAAGACGCTCTGTGCCGCTCCCCGCAACTCCTCGCGGCCCAGACCGACGGCCAGCGGATAGCCGTTGGCGATGGCCTTGGAGTAGCATTTCAGGTCCGGGCGCACGCCATACGGCTCCCACGAGCCGCCCAGATCCAGCCGGAAGCCGGCCCGCACGTCGTCCAGCACCAGGACGATGCCCTCTTGGTCACACAAAGCGCGCACGCCTTCCAGGAAGCGGGGCTCCGGCATCTCCTGGTGGGGGAAGATATCGTGCCGGAAGGCGTTGATGATGATGGCCGCCACCTGGCCCTTGTTCTCGGCTACCACCCGTTTCAGGCTCTCCAGGTCGTTGTACTGGAATGTGGCGACGAGAGCGCGCTCGGCAG
>DAOUEC010000223.1:0-4048 GCA_034430655.1 Anaerolineae bacterium | reverse complement strand
TTGAATTAGCCGGAGCCAACCATACGCAAGACAACGTGGACTGTTTCTAGTAGGATCTTGCAATCGAGCCAGAACGAACATTCGTCGGCATACTGGACATCTAACTCGAGCATCTCGGTTGGCAGTAGTTTTGATCGGCCGCTGACTTGCCACAGTCCCGTGAGGCCAGGTAATACCTCAAAGCGGCGCCATTGCCACGGTTCGTATTCTTCCACAGCATAAGACAGGTCAGGACGCGGTCCCACGAGGCTCATTTCGCACCTTAGCACGTTGATGAGCTGCGGCAACTCGTCCAGACTGGTGAGACGAAGAATGTGACCAAGTCGCGTGACGCGAGGATCGTCGTTCACCTTGAACATTGTTTTGGGCCCTGAGTCAGCCTGGCTGGAGTTTTTGGCGTTTCGCAGCAACTCTTTAACAAAGTCTCTATGTAGAGACTGATCTGCATTGTTTATCATGGAACGGAACTTCAGCATGGTGAAAGGCTGGCCGTCCCAGCCAACGCGCGTTTGTCTAAAGAGAACGGGTCCCTTGGAATCCAATTTGATAGCGACTGCGATGAGGACCAAGATTGGTGACAGAAAAACCAGAAGGATCGTCGCGCTCACGAGATCCAGGAGCCGCTTGGCCAGTAGATAACCCCCGGCCTGTCTCCTGCGAACGACTTGTACTCTCTTGATGGCTGTTGTCATTCTTGCTCACCCCCTAACGCACTCATCGAAAATTCGATCACCTGTGCGGCGACGTATTGCACCTGCTCGGCTGTCATCTCTGGGAACATCGGCAGCGAGAGGACTTCATCACACACCTGCTCCGTCACCGGGAACTGCCTGCGTCGAAATCCATTCTTGGCATAGAATGGCTGCAAGTGGATCGGTATGGGGTAATGGATCGCTGTGCCAATACCCCGTTCTCGCAGATGGGCCTGCAGCGCATCTCGCTGTGGTGTCCTCACCACGTAGAGATGATATACGTGCACGGAATCCGGCGCTTCGACTGGTGTGGTGACACTGCTTTCCGCCAAGAGTTCAGTGTACAGCGCGGCATTCCGCCGGCGCGCTTCGTTCCAGCCCTCCAGGCAGCGCAGCTTGACGCGCAAGATCGCGGCCTGAAGCGTATCTAGCCGATGGTTGAATGGTGGCAACTCGTGGCGATATTTTGCCTTCTGACCGCAATTGCGCATGGCACGCACCCGCTCGGCAACCTGCGCATCGTCCGTTACCACCATCCCTCCGTCGCCGCAGCCGCCCAGGTTCTTGGTTGGATAAAAACTGAAAGCGGACGCGTGGCCCAGCGAGCCAACTCGCTTACCCTTGTAGTGTGCGCCGTGGGCCTGACATGCATCTTCAATGACGATCAAGCCGTGCTTGTCGGCAAGGTCCAGGATTGTATCCATCTCGGCTGGCAGACCATAGAGGTGCACTGGGATGATCGCCTGTGTGTGGGGCGTAATCGCTGCTTCGATCTGGGCTACGTCAATGTTGTAGGTGGTTGGATCTACGTCCACCAGGACCGGCTGTGCTCCGGCGAAGGTGACTGCCGCCGCCGTGGCGATGAACGTATGTGCTGGGACGATCACCTCATCACCCGGGCCGATTCCGAATGCTCGCAGGCTCAACTCCAGAGCAGACAGCCCACTGTCCACGCCTATTGCGTAGCGCGTGCCACAGAATGTCGCAAACTCTTCCTCCAGGCGGGCTACATCCTTCCCCAGAGCAAAGTCGGCTCGCTCCATCACTTGCTGGATGGCCTGATTCACTTCGTCCCGAATGGCACGATGCTGTGCCCGCAAATCAACAAAAGGGACATTCATTGTCAGCTCCTTTCATCTACTACTTGTCGCGCCTGTACGTCAAGTCCATTTATGTACGGGCGCTCTACTAGGCCAAACGGACAGGGCAGTTCTTCCACGGATTTGACCGGCCGGGCTGGATTGCCGTAGGCTACGGTATAGGCTGGTACGTCGCGGGTAACCACGCTACCCGCACCGATTAGCGCGCCCTCGCCGATGGTGATGTGGGATAGCAAAGTAACGTTCACACCGATGCGTGCCCCGCGCTTGATCGTCGGCCCGCGCATGCATAACCCGCACAGGGGGTGTGGATCATTGGCGATAGTCACACCCGGCGCGAGAAAAACTTCGTCTTCGAGCGTGGTGAATTGAGCCATGTAGACGTTGCAGTGGATCTTGACCCGGTCCCCGATGATACAACCATAGTCAATGGTCGAGCTATTCCAGATGTTCAGGTTGTCCCCGATCGTGTTCTCCTCGCGGATAACGACGTTGTGACCGGTCTCCAGCCCCGCACCGATAGTGGAACCGGCGTACAGCACCGTGCCAGAGCGGATGCGCGCACCTGGTCCAATCCTCAGCACTATGTCGGCGATGTGCCGACCTGTCAGATAACCGAGGATGACCCTCGGATCGATCTCGTACCCGTCCCCCAGGACAACTTTACCGGCCAGTTCAAGCGGCGACGCGTTCATGCGCAGGTTCCTCCCCAAGAAAGATCATCTCCTGCACCCCGCCGTTTTGCAGCGACCGTTCAGCCACCTCCAGCACCTTGACTACTTTCAATCCGATCCGACCACTGCTTTGGGGTTCTGTGTGGTTCGCAATACATTCCAGAAAGTGCTGGCACTCCAGTCGCAGTGGTTCGAGGAAGTGGATGTTTGGAATCACCACGTCACCGTGGCGGTAGCTGCACTGAAACTCACCGAATGTGTCCGTGTAGTGAGGAGCCTCTACGCCTTTGTCGTAGATTTTGATCTTCTCCAGGGTCTCTACGTCATCGTAGACCACCATCTTCTGACTGCCGACGACGGTAATACGTCGCACCTTGCAAGGGTCGAGCCAGCTTACGTGGATGTGGGCCAGAATGTCATCCGGAAATCTCAGGTTCACGTGGGCGATGTCGTGCTTACCTTTGAAAATATAGGCCGCGCCCTGGGCGCTGACCATGATCGGATCGCGGCCAAGGATGTATAGAAGGATCGAAATGTCGTGCGGGGCCAAATCCCATAGTACGTTCAAATCGCGTTGAAACAGTCCCAGGCTCGCCCGCACTGCATCAATGTAGTAGATCTGTCCTAGTTCGCCCCTTTCGATGATCTCCTTAAGCGCCCGTACAGCCGAGTTGTATTCAAATGTATGTCCTACCATCAGGGTCAAGCCGCGTGTCTCGGCTATCTCGATCAGCTCTTCGGCATCCTGGCTGCTGAGCGTCAGGGGCTTCTCAGCGAGCAGGTGCAGGTTGTGTTGCAGGCAGTCCCGCGCAATGCGGAAGTGGGTGGCTGGCGGCGTTGCGACCACAGCAGCATCCAGTGGCATAGCGAAAAAGTCTCGGTAGTTCTTTGTAATCTCGACTTGGGGGTAACGAGACTTGATGTGTGCAAGCCGCTCTTCACTAAGGTCTGCAACAGCCACAACGTTGGATGTGGGCAGCTCGATGAAGTTACGGATCAAGTTGGGCCCCCAGTAGCCACATCCGATGATACCTACGTTAATTGAATCCATGTCTTTTCTCCCTTCTATGCTATACCGCCCCTTTGCCATGCAATACCACGAGCGGCGTCTTCAGCGCCCTTCGCAGTTTTTGAAGTGCGCCATCTCACTTATCACGCCGGGTCCGCATTCGGTAGTAATAGGAGTAGCAACTGTCTTTTTCTGCTCGATTCACAACCACGCCGATTGACCTGGCTTTGGCATCAGCCAGTTGCTGGCGGGCAGCCTGCACAGCACCTCGCCGTCCTCGAGTGCGTCCCACGACCAGCACCACGCCGTCAACAATCGGAGCGAGTACAGCCGCATCGGTCACTGCCAGGAGAGATGGCGTGTCCAGCAAAACCACTTCAAACTGCTGCGCCAGTTGCTCGATCAGAGCAGCCATCTGAGGTGAATCAAGCAACTCAGCGGGATTGGGCGGCAGTGGCCCACTGGTGAGCACGTGGACGCCGGGAATCTTGCTATCCTGTGCTGCTTCATCCAGAGTGGCTTCTTGCTTGAGTATGCTACTCAGGCCTATCTCGTTGGGTAGGTCAAAGACCC
>DAOUEC010000222.1:0-2016 GCA_034430655.1 Anaerolineae bacterium | reverse complement strand
CCCGAACTGCCCAACATTCCTTGGGAAGAACACCCTCATGAGTGCAACGAAGTGGTCTGGCGCTACTCGAAGAATCCCATCATCCCGCGGGATCTGATCCCCTCGTCCAACAGCATCTTCAACTCGGCAGTGATACCGTATCAGGGCGAGTTCCGCGGAGTCTTTCGCTGCGACGACAAACGCCGAGTCATGCAGATTCACGCCGGGCGCAGCAAGGACGCGCTGGATTGGGAGCTCGACAACGAACGCATCCGGTTTCAACCCGCCGAAGGCGTAGAACCGATGGAGTGGGGCTACGGTTACGACCCGCGCGTCTGCTGGATCGAGGATCGCTACTACCTCACCTGGTGCAACAGCTTCGCGGGCTGGCCGACCATCGGGATAGCGTACACCTACGATTTCGAAACATATTATCAGATGGAGAACGCCTTTCTGCCCTTCAACCGCAATGGTGTCCTGTTCCCGCGCAGAATCAATGGCAATTATGCCATGCTCAGCCGCCCTAGCGATCGTGGACACACACCCTTTGGAGAGATCTACTACTCCGAAAGCCCCGATATGACCTATTGGGGCAAGCACCGCCTGGTCATGCGACCCGCCAGCGGCTGGCAGAGCACCAAGATTGGCGCCGGCCCCATCCCCATTGAAACGACCGAGGGCTGGCTGATGTTCTACCACGGGGTGCTGACCTCCTGTAATGGCTTCGTCTACTCGATGGGCGCCGCGCTGCTGGATATCCACCAGCCCTGGAAGGTGCTCTACCGCACCGAGCCGTATCTGTTGCATCCCAAGGAGATCTATGAGCAGGTTGGCGACGTACCCAACGTGGCCTTCCCCTGCGCCGCCCTGACCGATGCCGCCACCGGGCGGATCGCCATCTACTACGGCGGAGCAGATACGGTGACATGTCTGGCTTATGCGAAACTCGATGAGCTAATTGATTTCATCAAAGAGAATTCTCTCTGAAGGATCAATGCGAAGGTCTGGCGCCTCGATGCCGGGCATCTGGCGGAGGGCAGTAGTCCTGGGCACGCTAATGATGGCGAGTGTGGTATCTTCCATACTCGCTTTTTCCCTTTTTCAACATCTGGACAGGACAGCCATCTCTGAGCTGCAGCGGAGACGCGAAGTGGGTGGACTAAAGATCTGTGTCATCGGTGGAGGCAGCACCTATACCCCAGAGCTCATCGAAGGTTTCATCGAGAGACGGGATGAATTACCCGTGGTCGCCATCGCTCTGATGGATATCGATGAAGACAGATTGCGCGTTGTGGGCGGACTGGCGGGGCGCATGCTGCGAGCAGCCGAGGCCGACATCGAACTGAAGCTTACGACTCAGCGGAAAGAAGCGCTCGCAGGGGCCGATTACGTCATTACCCAGATTCGAGTAGGGGGACTGGCCTGCCGGATCCAAGATGAGAAGATTCCCCTTCAATTTGGGGTGGTGGGCCAGGAGACCACAGGTCCAGGTGGCTTTGCCAAGGCACTGCGCACCATTCCCGTACTCCTAGACATTGCCCACGACATGGCCGAGGTGGCGCCAGGAGCCCACCTCATCAATTTCACCAATCCCTCGGGCATCATCACCGAGGCCCTGCTCAAATACACCGATATCCCCACCATTGGCCTGTGCAACTCACCCTTTGGGTTCCAGCAGGGCGTCGCCCAGCAGTTGGGTGTTGCTCCTGAACGTATCCAGTTGGATTACGTTGGACTGAACCACCTGAGCTGGATTCGCGGCGTGAGGTTGGACGGTGAGGAGGTCTTCGACCAGGTGCTGGAGGGCGCTATAGCCCTGGCCAGGGCAGGCGAACTCCCCTTTTCCCCAGAGCTCCTCGAGACGCTGAGGATGCTCCCCAGTTACTACCTGACCTATTACTATAACCACGATCAGGTGGTGGCCGAGCAGCGCCGGGCGGAGAAAACCCGGGGAGAGGTCGTCCAACAGATCGAAGCCAGCCTGCTGGAGCTCTACGCTGACCCCAACTTGAAACACAAACCCAAGCTGTTGGAGAA
>DAOUEC010000221.1:0-9288 GCA_034430655.1 Anaerolineae bacterium | reverse complement strand
AAGGTCAACGGATCGCCGCCGGAAAGCAGCACATCGCGGATCTGGGGCGTGGCGGCGATGTAGGCCAGTTGTCGCTCGTAGGCAGCGGAGTTGAACTGGGCGTGGGAGTCTCCCACGATGCGGCTGCGGGTGCAGAAGCGGCAGTAACTGGCACACTGGGTGGTGACCAGCATAAGCACCCGGTCAGGATAGCGATGCACCAGGCCAGGGACAGGAGAGTGGGCATCTTCGGCCAGGGAGTCAACCATGCCGCCGTCAAAAGGCATCATCTCGTGGGCTGTGGGGATGACTTGCCGCCGGATGGGGCACGTAGGGTGCTCGGGGTCCATCAGACTGGCGAAGTAGGGAGTGACGTCCACACGAAAATGCCCGGGTGCGGAAAGGCCCACTACCTCATCAGGTGTAGGGCGAATCACCCGGGCAAAATCCTCAACTGTATTCAGACGGTGTGACAGTTGCCAGCGCCAATCATTCCATTGCGCCAGCGGCACATCCTCCCAGGGGTGAGGTGGCCTACCTTGACCAGGAGGCTCCTCGGACTCAGTATGAGTACTTTCCTTCATAGTAATTCTTACCTCCGTATGCAAGAGTTTGCGCCTATCCCCACCATCGTCTCCAGCCTGGGCCTCTGTCCCAAGGCGGTGGAAACCCTGCAAGTTCGGCCTCCTCGTAGGCCCAATCGAGCAGTGGGGGATCCGGGCTGATCACCTCGATGTCGGCCGCCTTGCAGTGGGGACAGGTTATCCAATCGCTCTTTTTGACGTGTTGCTCCAGATCAATTTCTCGCCCACATTCCGGGCAGATTGCTTTCGCCACAGGCATTACTCCCATTCTGGATCGGCCATGCTGATCACAACATTGCATTCGGGACAATGTATGTATTTGGCCATTTCGTACTTCTTTTTTGTTGTTTAGCTTCCCGCTCAGCTACGTGCGAAGCTCCATTGTCGTACTTCTTCGTCACTCCATTCCTCATTGTCACCATCCTCGCCGTAGTCGAGGGGAAAATCCACCTCGAAGGGATTGATGCTGATGACCTCCAGTTCCGTGTCGCATTCGCGGCACCTGACCATCGCACCTATCCGGGGATTCTCTATGCTGAGCACAGCATCACAATTGGGACAATACGTCTTGGGCATTTTTTAAACTCCGTTTATCTTGTATTATATTTCCGCTCGATTGAGTTAGCTCCCAGCGAGTCGCGTGAAGTATAGCACATAATAGGCACAAGTGAGGTAAGCAATTGGTGAGGTTTTGGTGAAAACTCAGTGTACGTCTACCGAGGTAGTGGGGGCATGCAAATGGTACCCTGATGAACCGCTGTCACCTGACGATCTTCTATCCGGCGTCCTGCTTAGCCTCCTACTTAACCTCCTACTTAACCTCTTTATTTTTCTAGACACCTTTCTGCTGATCCTGGTCTGCCTCTTGGCCCTGGGCGTTACCTTTCTCCTGGTCATCATGTGGCATTACCTCCATCAGGATTCTGCCGTCATTGCTTCTGCGTCGTCACCATTCCAGGCCGCGGGCAGACCCAGGCCCCTACCGGGTCGCCCGCTGCCTCACAAAAAACCCTGTAGCCTGCGATGATAAGCAGGGTGGCGCAGCCTTCTGAGTGCCTGGGCCTCTATCTGGCGCACTCGTTCACGAGTCACGCCAAGTTTCTTGCCCACTTCCTCAAGCGTGTATGTTTGACCATCTACCAGTCCATAGCGTAATCTTAGGATACAAGCCTCCCGCGGCGGGAGATGCTGTAGCATATCTCTGAGCAACTCCCGTAACATCGCAGAGGTCACTTCCTCGTCCGGCGCGGCGACTGCTTCATCTTCGATGAAGTCGCCGAACTCGCTTTCCCCCTCATCGTCCGTAAGCATCTCCAGTGAGATAGGAGGGGATGCTGCCTTCAGCATCTCCTCCGCTTTGTGCCTGGGAATGTCCAGCGCAACGGCCAACTCCTCGGAGGCAGGTTCACGTCCCAGCTCCTGCGTCAGTCGGTGGGTGGTTCGCAATAGCCTGCTGATCTGATCTCCTATGTAAACCGGCAGGCGGATGGTGCGGCTTTGATCAGCGATGGCGCGCGTGATCGCCTGCCGAATCCACCAGGTGGCATGGGTCGAGAATCTGATCCCCCTCCGATAATCGAACTTGCTGACGGCCTGTATAAGCCCGATATTGCCCTCCTGGATCAGGTCGAGGAAGGGCACCCCACGGTTGATGTACTTCTTGGCGATGCTGATCACCAGGCGGGAGTTGGCACAGACAAGATGATCACGAGCCGCCAGGCCGTCTAGCACAACTTTCCTCAATTTGGCCTGTTTTTCAGGGTCGAGGCTGTTGTTCAACTTCTCCAGGGCAATTCGACCCGCCTCCATACGCCTGGCTAGTACGGCTTCCTCTTCAGCCGTGAGCAGTGGCACATGTCTAATCTCTTTGAGATAGAGAGTTATCGCATCGTCTATCGCGATTGTGTCGAAGTATGCTTCCCGGTCGGCCACTACATCAGCCTGTTCAGGTTTCTGCGACACTTTACCTTCTCGCTTTTCTCTCTCTTTCGGTGATCTTACCTCGACGCCGGCTTCTATCAGGGTAGCGAGGATGTCCTCAAGTTCCTCAAGCTTCTCTTCGGGCTGGGGAAACACGGTCAGAACGTCATCATACGTGACGAACCCTTGCTCAGCCGCCCTGGTCAGCAGGTACTCCTCGCCAGGACATTCGTTATCCGCGGTCGCTTCTTCATCGATTTCTACCAGGTCGTTTTCTTGATATGATCGCATCTTGCACTCAGTGTTTACGGAACCTGGTGCTCAGGACTACTGAGTGTTCTTGGGCTTCTTCGGCTTCTTCTTGGCCATCTTGCCATCTCCAATTGTATTAGTAGTGATCGGCACGGTCCCTTGTCCACAGCGGACCTTACGTGGCGCTATTATACTATCTATTGCACGGCTGTCAGTAATAACACGGTAAGTCTTTAATGAGCATTGGGTGAATACATCACTGGTGTCAGGTAAAGCTCCGTTTTGCTCCGCCGCTTGCCTCATCCTCAGCGAGGCGGTGTCTTACCCCAAACACTCACCGTAGTTTCACCAATTCATTACCGCTGCGGAGCCTGTTTTGTGGTATAGTATTGACAGTTCATTCATAGGCGCTACGGTCATCCGTTCCGAGCGAGGTGTGCAACCAGGGGGCATCGGCACCGCCTCCTGAGTCAATCTGTAAATAGAGTGCCAAGTAAGGCCGTAAGCGCCTCCCGCAAGCGCCCCGTCTTTTCAGACGGGGCGCTTCCTTCTTTCTTTACCTCTTACCACGTACAAGTCAGAGAGGCATTTGCTCTTCCTCCCCTTCGTCCTGCCAGTCCTCGGTGAAATCCACCTCGAAGGGATCGCTGCTGACGATCTCCAGCTCCACACCACAGCCAGGACAAGTGATCACGGCACCCTCGCGCGGCCTGTCCAGCTTGATGATGGAGTCACAATTGGGGCAATGCGTCTTGGGCATTTCTTGCCTCTCTTTTTGCTTTGTGCTTTGCCTCCATTAGATACCCCGTTCGTAGTCTTCGTCGTTCCAATCATCAGCGTGAGGGAAATCCACCTCGAAGGGATCGCTACTGACGATCTCCAGTTCCACGCCACATTCGGGACATTTGATCTGAGCGCCCTCGCGCGGGTTCTCTATGCCAATGACCGCATCACATTCGGGGCAATATGCCTCAGGCATTTCCTATCTCGCTTTCCGGTTTGGCATACCCGCTCAATTGGGTATACAGTTCTCATTCTCCTTCGCCTTCTTCCCCCCCTTCTTCTTCTTCTTCTTCTTCGAGGTCGAGGGGAAAGTCCACCTCGAAGGGATTGATGCTGATGATCTCCAGTTCCACATCGCATTCGGAACATTTGATCATGGCACCCTTGCGTGGATTGCCCACGCTAATGACGGCGTCACAATTGGGACAATACGTCTTAGGCATTTCATACCTCCCTTTTTGTTTTGTATTTGGCATTCCCGCCTGATTGGGTTTTAGGCGGGTCGTACGTAGTATAGCACAAAACAAGCCCTAAAGAGGTAAGCCATTGGTGAGACTCTGGTAAAGATTCGGTGTACACCCCCTGTACCAAACCTCAATATGTCCTACCTGCACCGGCCTGCCACAGCGGCGCAGTGAACAGGATCAAGGTGATCAGCACGATCAGCCCAGTCAATCCCCAGGCCAGGAAGTTGGTCATACGGCTATTTCGATGCGCCCCCATCAGGTGCGGGTCGTTGGCCAATCGCAGCATCAACACCAACAACACGGGCAGCAGGATGGCGTTGAGCGTTTGCGACAGCCACATCAATGGGAATAGGGGCACGCCGGGCAGCAGCACCACCGCCGCGCTTAGCATGACCAGACCGGTGTAGAGGCCATAGAAAACCGGCGCTTCCTGTGTCCGGTTGTTCATGCCCCGCTCCCAGCCGAACGCTTCGCAGACGGCGTAGGTCGTCGCCAGCGGCAGCACCGACGCGGCCAGCAGCGAAGCGCCCAGCAATCCCACGTTGAACAGATATTTGGCCCACGGCCCGGCCAGTGGAGCCAGCGCCAATGCCGCCTGCTCCGCTGTCTCCACCTGGACGCCATGGACGAAGAGCGTTGCAGCGGTGCAGATGATGACGAAGGCGGAGATGACGTTGCCGAAGGCCACGCCCGTCACCACGTCCAGACGGGTGTAGCGGTACTTCTGCGGCGTCACCCCCTTGTCCACGACAGAGGCCTGCAAGTAGACGCAGCCCCAGGGAGTGATGGTCGTGCCGACCGTCGCCAGCAGGGCCAGCACGTAGCCCGTCTCGAAGTGAAAAGCGGGCGTGACTGCCTGTTGCAACACCACGCCCCACGGGGGGCGTATCATAAAGGCGGAGACGACGTAACTTAGAGAGGCCAGGCAGAGGGTCAGCAGGAACTTTTCCACCCGTGTGTAGGAGCCACGGGTGACGAGCAGCCAGACCAGCAGCGCGGCGACGGGTACCGCCAGGTAGCGTGAGATACCCAACAATTCCATTCCAGCCGCGATGCCTGCGAACTGGGCCACAGTAGTACCAAAATTCGCCAGCAGCAGGCAGAACATGGCAAAAGCGGTCACTTTGACGCCGAACCGCTCGCGGATCAGGTCGGCCAGCCCCTTGCCCGTCGTGGCTCCCATGCGGGCGGCCATCTCCTGCACCACGACCTCCCCCACGGTGACCACCAGGATCATCCACAGAAAGGCGTAGCCGTAGGTCGAGCCGGCCATCGAGTAGGTGGCGATGCCCGGCGCGTCGTTGTCGGCGCTGGCAGTGATCAACCCCGGCCCGATGATGGTCAGGTAGAATAGGACTCGCTGCGCGGCTCGTTTGACGCTATTCTGCAGTGTCATCTTCGTCCTCCACTTTGGCCCTAGAAGAAGCGCGGCAGTCGTTTCTTCCAGGCGGTGGGGATAAAGGCGTCAAGCGCATCGTCCACGGCGACGATGCCGTGCAGCATGCCTTCCTCGTCCACGACCGGCACGGCCAACAGGTCGTACTTGGCGACCAGGTGCGCCACGTCACGTTGCGGCGTGTAAAGATCCGCCGTCACCAGGTCGGTCTCGGCCACGTCAGCCAGCGGCGTGTCCGGCGCGCACATAACCAAATCGCGCAGGCTCAACGCACCCTTCAAGTGACCGGATGCGTCGGTTACGTAGACGTAGTAGAGCGCCTCGTCCTCCTGCGCGGCCTCGGAACGGCGCAGGTAGTCCAGCGCCTGCCCGGCGGTGTACCCCTCGGGGACGGTGGCGAACTCGGTGGTCATGATACCGCCGGCGCTGTCTTCGGGGTAGGCCAGCAGGCGACGCACGTCCGCGGCGTCTTCGTCCTCCATCAGTTCCAGGAGACGCCTGCTGGTCTGGTCGGGCAGGTCGGCCAGCAGGTCGGCGGCCTCGTCGGGCCCCATCTCCTCCAGGATGTCGGCGGCGCGCTCCGGCTCCAGGTGGTTCAGCACGGCCACCTGCAACTCGGCCGGGCTCTCCTCCAGCGTGGCGGCCAGCCTCTCGTCGTCCAGGGCTGCGATCAGCGCCCGGCCGGTGCGCCGGTCCAGATCACTAACGACGGCGGCGATGTCGGCCGGATGGAGTTTGCCGAGGCGCTCCCGCGATACGCGCAGGCGGATGGGCTCGTCGGCCTGGAGTGGTGCCACGTCCTCCCAGGGGATGATGGCTTCGGACGGCTGGCGCCGCAAGGTGGAGAAGAGCGCGCGGGCCGGTCGTTCCACTCCCAGGCGGCGCAGCAGCGCCATCGTCCCCACGTCGGCGCCGACGAGGCAGAGGTGGTCGCCCACCCGGGCCAGTTGCAGGTCGTTGACCCGCACCACACGCCGTCCGTCCACGTCCACGACCTGCCGGTCGAGCACATGGCGGGCCAGCCACAGTTCGTCGCCCTGCGGCTCGTAGGGCGACAGTTTGGACCGGTCGGTCGTGAGCAGGATGGAGGGGCGCAGCCAGCCTATCTGCTCCGCCACGACGAAGGGAGGAGCGTCGGCCTTGGCACGGAGCGCCAGCGCGCATACGCGGGGGAAGGGTTGTCCTGCACCTCTCACCAGCACGTCCACGCAGCGCCCGACGCGCTCGCCCTGCGTATCCCAGACCGGTTCTTTTTGAACTTCACTGAGAAAGATGGGGGGCATGTCGTTTCTCCTTTCGCTTGTGTCGTCTTTTACCAATCCGGCCTGATTCCGTAAGCGTGGTTCTGAACTTCACCTGCCACCAGCCTGCCCCAGAGGCGTGTCTGGCGGGCGTCCAGCAACCGGAAGCCTAGCGCTTCGTACAGGTGACAGGCGGCCCGGTTGTGATCGGTCGTCATCAGGTGAACGCCGCTTACGCCCGTCGCCCAGAACTGCGCCAGGCAGGTCTCCAGCAGTGCACGGCCGATCCCATGTCCCCGCGCCGGCGCGGCTACGTTGAGGTGCAGGTGACCGGGGAAGCGTTCGAGTGGGACGGTTGGGACTGCGCGTTCCAGTAGTTCCTGTAACAGCCGCAAACCGAAGCGCAGTGTCTTTCCCCTGACGTGGTAACGTCCCTGCAGCACCCCGCGCAGCACTGCCGGCAGGATGCGGGCACGGAGTATCAACGCCCGTCGCCGGCTGTCGCCGCAGCCCATCACGTAGCCCACCACAGCCCCGGCCGCTTCGGCCACCCACAGTCGCGTCGGCTCGTAGTCGGTATAGTAGGCCGCGAATGCCGCGCAGAACAGCGCGCGGTCGTCCAGAAACGATTCGAGCGGAGCGCCAAAAAAGGCAGTATCGGCCGCCAGCGTCAAGACGGCCTCTCGATCTTGCGGACAGTAGGGACGGACCTGGTACATCTGCATCTTCCACCGACGATAGGCAAGCAAAAAGCCGCAGACCAGGCTGCGGCTTTCTCAGGCGCACGTGTCGAGAGTGCCGGTCAGTCTGCTTCGCCCATCGGGGGTAAGAATGGATTGGTACTGAACGGACTGTCAGAGTCGCTATCTATGCTATCGGTATCCATACGTATTTTCATCGGGCTAGTCGTAACCATCGCGCGTTTCCATGTCGGGGCTTATTATACTCCAGATAGGGCGGCTGGCAAGCCCGCCCAGGGGATCGTCCTCCAGGCGGATCAGGTACCAGGCGGTGCGGTCGAGTACGATGCCCTGGCGCGTCTCGGCGGCCAGGGCCAGCCGGACTGGCTGGCCCAGCGCGTCACAATCGAGCCGGTACCAGGCGATGTGGCCGTGCGCCAGCACGCCATCCGTGCTCGTCCGCCCGTAGTGACCGCTCCAGGTCGTGGTATCCTCAGGCGTGATCGCCCGGACGTAGAGGGTGTAGCCGTAGGCGCGGCTCACGCGCCCGCGCGTCTCCAGCGCCACCCACAGGCTGTCGCCCAGGCGGAGCACGTGCAGGCCGGTGATGTCGGCTCCGCCGCGCACACGACGCACGACGCTGTCGTTCACGGGGTCGTCGCGCCCCGGCAGCGTGACGTCGTCCGGGATCGCCGGACCGCTGTCGGTGTCGGCGAAGGTTTCGCCCTCGATGATGCCAAGCGCGGTGACGGCATCCACTTCCATGTACAGTTCGTTCTGGCGCACGAAGCTGCGCAGGTATTGGCTCCGCATTCGTTGCTGAGAAGGATAGGCCTCTACCGCCTCGCGTTTGGCTGCCAGTTCCTCGGCAGACAGCCGCCACTGTAACCATTCACCGATGGGTTCGAGTTGCCGTGGCGGGTGCAGACTCTCCCCTGGCTTCAGGCCACGGGGTTGAGGGTACAGCCCGTAGTGTACCAGGTATCCCAACAGTCGCGGCTGAAAGGTCGGATCTTCCGCCCGCTCCATTTCCACAGCCAGCGCGACGAACGCGCTTAACGTCCGGTGGTCAACGTGCGCGTCATTGGGATGTGGCATCACGATCAGGTCGGGGCGCTGCGCCGTCAGGATGGCACGCAGGTCGCCCAGCAGCGCCTCGCCGCTGTACGGTGCCCCTGGGTGGAAAGTGGACGCGTAGGGACTCTGTTCGCGCTGTGAGTAGGGCGAACGGTACGGCTGTTCGCTCTCCCAGTGGTTCCACCATAGCGCGGTCAGCCCCACGTCGGGGTATCCCAGGAAAGTGACGGCGTCTGCGTCCAACCCCAGCCTGGCGACCGCGTCCAGTGACTCCTGCTGGCGACGCTCTCCCATGGCGATGAAATCTTCCGGTCTGGGGAAAGCACGGCGGAACTCTTCCATAGTGGCAAAGATATGCCCGTCACCATTGGTGGCGATGACCACCTGGACGTCCAATCCCTGCCGGCGTGCGGCCTGGATCAGTCCGCCCGCGCCCAACACCTCGTCGTCGCAGTGGGGGGCGAGGACCAACAGGCTGTGGTATTCGTCGAGCGCTAGCACAGGGTACGTCTCCGGCAGCCGGTTGGAGCCAGCCAGGTAATGTTCTTGTTCCACTGCGCCCATTGTCAGCAGGATGATTAGCGCCAGCCCGGCAGTCCAGACTCCGCGAGAGTGCAGAGCCCGGCGTGCCACCCTCCGCGCGCGGGCCCACGCGGCCCGAAACCAGCGGGCAACGATTCTGACGCACATCCGCCCCTGCTCGTTGAGCTTGTGCCACAGTTTCATATTTTCTTCGCGTGTTACGTGTGTCCTGGTCACAGTAAAACCAATTATGCCACTAAGAGCATGTCTGAAAATTGATGGATCGCGGTTTTTCGAGTAAACTTGGCCATTATGGCCGAACAGAATAACACGAGACAGTCATATCCGAGCGATTTGACAGACACCGAATGGCAAAAGATTGAGCCG
>DAOUEC010000220.1:0-2752 GCA_034430655.1 Anaerolineae bacterium | reverse complement strand
GCCAGTGGATTGCCCGAGAGGGTTCCGGCCTGGTACATTGGCCCCGTCGGGGCAACCGTCTCCAGGATCTCTCGCTTACCGGCATAGGCTCCCACCGGCAGCCCCCCGCCGATCACTTTGCCCAGCGTCGTCAGGTCTGGGTCAATGCCGTACAGCCCCTGGGCCCCACCCAGTGCCACCCGGAAGCCGGTCATTACCTCGTCAAAGACCAATAGGGCACCGTGGGCTGCCGTCAACTCGCGCAGCCTGGCCAGGAAGCCATCGGCGGGGGGCACGACGCCCATGTTGCCAGCGACCGGTTCGACGATGACAGCCGCGATCTCTTCCGGGAAGCGCTGGAACAACCGCTCAACAGCCTCCGAATCGTTAAAGGGGGCGGTCAGCGTGTCCTGCGTGGCACCGGGCGGCACGCCGGGGCTA
The DNA here is from genome assembly GCA_034430655.1 of Anaerolineae bacterium. Classification (GTDB taxonomy): domain Bacteria; phylum Chloroflexota; class Anaerolineae; order B4-G1; family B4-G1; genus JAUWNP01. The sequence goes on along the minus strand of DAOUEC010000220.1, from coordinate 2,332 downwards.
TCGGGCAGTCCCAGTGTGGCCACGCCGGAGCCGGCCTGCACTAGCAGCAGGTCTGCGTGGCCGTGGTAGCAGCCTTCAAACTTGACGATCTTGTGCCGGCCGGTGTAGGCCCGCGCCAGTCGGAGGGCGCTCATGGTGGCCTCGGTGCCTGAGTTGACAAAGCGCACCATCTCCACGCTGGGCACCATCTCAATGACCAGCTCTGCCAATTCGATCTCCAGAGCGGTCGGTGCGCCGTAGCTGGTCCCCTTGACGGCCGTCTCAGCCAGCGCCTCGACGACGGCCGGATGGGCATGGCCCAGGATCAGCGGCCCCCATGACAGGACATAGTCAATGTAGCGGTTGCCATCGGCATCCCACAGGTAGGCGCCGTCACCCCGGGCGATGAAGGGTGGCTCTCCGCCCACAGCGCTAAAGGCCCGCACCGGGCTGTTCACCCCACCTGGGATGACCCGCTGCCCAGCGGCCAACAACTCTCTCGATTCACTTCTCTTCATGCATCTCCTCCTCAAAGTATCGTATCCGTTCCTTCTTGAACTCATGAGTACTGTACAGTACCTCGTATCGCTCAATCCCTGTTTCCTGGGCGAGTTGGGCGACGACCGACTTGACTTCGTTCTTCGTGTGGCCGTGGATCATCGTGAAAAGGGTGTAAGGCCAGCGGGGTGGGTTCGCCGGACGCTGGTAGCAATGGCTCACCTGGGGGAACCTGGCAGCGCGACAACCCATCTCTTCGATTTGTGCCTCTGGCACGATCCAGCAGGCCATACCGTTGGCCGTGTATCCCACCTGCCGCTGTCGCAACACCGCGCCGAACCGCCGCATGATACCAGCAGACTGCATCTCGCGCGCTCTGTCCAGCAAGCCCTCCTCGCTCACATCTAGCCATAGGGCGGCCTCGACAAAGGGACGAGGAACAATCGCCAAATCCTTCTGGAGCGCGCGTACAAAGGGCACGTCGGCTGGGTTAAAGGGTCGCGCCGGCGACGCAGGCTTGCCTGGCAGCGCAGCGCGCCGTGGCGCGTTGCTCCCTTCCATCTTGAAGTGGGTCTTGATTTTGAACGTCCGCAAAGCCGACAGGTTCAACCAGTCATCTACGCCGGCCTTCTGGACCAGGCGACGGATCTCTTCTACCAGTTCCTGACCGGGCGGGACAGCCAGCGTGAACCAGAGGTTATAATGGTGGGGCCGGGTGTAGTTGTGGCTCACGCCGGGATGGACGCTAATCTGCGTCGCTATGTCTTCCAAATCTCCGTCCTCCACGTGGAAGGTGACCAGCGTGCTCTGGTAGCCCAGGCGGCGCGTGTCAAAGATGGCGCCGATCTGATGGATGACGCCCCCCTCTTTCAGACGGCGGACACGCGCCAACACCTCGGCCTCGTCCAACCCGAGGGCCTGGCCCAAGGCGGCGAAAGGGCGCGGCGTCAGGGGAAAGTCCGACTGCAGTCGCTCCAGCAATGCGCGATCAACAGCGTCCAGTTCGGTCACACCTTCCCCTTTGCCAGCACGCCGGGCTGGTAGATGCAGTAAGGCTCTTCGGCCAGGTAGTTGCCCGTCAGGCTGTAGGCCCGCGCCCGGCAGCCGCCGCACACCCGCAGGAATTCGCAAGCGCCGCATTTGCCTTCGTAATGCCCCAAGTCACGCAGCGCTCGGAACAGGGGAGAATCGAGATAGGTCTCTCGGAATGGCCGCTCACGGATGTTGCCGGCCACGAGGGGGAGATAGCCACATGGCGTCACATCGCCTCGATAGGAGATGAAGCAGTAGCCATCCCCAGCCAGGCAGCCGCGGGTGGTGCGGTCCAGGCTGCCTGGATGACCACGGCCACTGCCGCCCGGTCGCACCAGGTTGGGCTGAGCGCGATCCTGCCGCCGGTGCTGGGCAACGACTCGCGTGAAGTGCGGCCCGCAGGTAACCCGAATGGGGATGGGCGAGTTCATGGTCATCCCGTAGATCTCTTCGAGGATATCTTCGTATTTCTGGGGCGAGATCTCGTCGTCGATCTTGCCCCGGCCGGTGGGCACCAGCATGAAGACGTGCCACGCCTCGGCGCCGATGAGCACGGCCAGGTCGCGCACGGCAGACAGGTCGTCCCACGTCTGGCGCATGACAGTGGTGTTAAGTTGAAAGCCCAATCCGGCTTGGCGGCAATGGGCCAGACCTGCCACCGCTGCGGCGAAGGCCCCGGGCACGCCTCGGATCGCATCGTGGCGCTCGGCGGTCGAGCCGTCAATGCTCACCGAAATGCGCTTGACGCCCGCTTCCTTCAGCTTTTGCACCGCATCCGGCGTGATGAGCGTCCCGTTGGGCGAGACAGCCACCCGCAGTCCGC
>DAOUEC010000219.1:0-2408 GCA_034430655.1 Anaerolineae bacterium | reverse complement strand
CACTATTTTCAAAACGGAGTGGAATTGCCATGGTTGATGACCTCCTTGAATATGATGAGCCAATTGTACCACTTTGGCAGGAGACGCCAACCCCCACATATGGGGGATACCACGCCAATTCCCAGAGAGCCGATCTTGATTAACCCCGGCCCGACCGTCATATGCATGTTCCCGGGGCTGGAGTGGGGGGCCACTGCTTGCCAAAAGACAGTTGGCTGTTAAAATACGGGTTGGAGACCTACGGAAGACAAGGAGACACGGAGACAAGGGGACAAGGGGACAAGGGGAAAGGGAGATTCGCAATTCGCAATTCGCAGTTCGCCTCATTCCGCTGGCGCGGGAGATTAATGATGGAATGCCAGAGCATATGGCGGCGTTGTAGGAGCGAGGGAGCAGGGGAGCGGAGGGGCGGGGGCGAGAATGGAGAATGGAGAATGGAAAGCGAAGATGGAGGGGTGAAATGAGAAGTGATATGGCGGTCGCGGACGTCATATACGAGAAGGTGAAATCGTTTCCCAAAGCCAGGCAGGAACAAGTCCTGGACTTTGTGGATTACCTGTTCTACAAATCAGGACAGGAGGATAGGTTGTGGATGGAGATGTCCTTGCGCTTGGCCTTAAGAGGATTAGAAGATGAGGTGTGGCCTGACTACGGCATCGAGGATCTACGGGAGCAGTGGGTATGAGGCAGCCGGGCCAGGTGGCTTTGATGCGGTTTCCTCAGGTTGACCTGATGCGGGGGAAACTACGCCCAGTGTTGTTGGTTGCTCGTGGACCGGGACCTTATGACGATTGGCTGGTCTGTATGTTCTCCACCAAACTTCACCAGGCGTTACCCGGTTTTGATCAAGTTCTTGACCAGGACGCGAGCGATTTTCAATCTTCGGGACTCAGGGTACCCAGTGTGATTCGGGTGGCACGATTAGCCGTCGTTTCTTCGGATTTGTTGATAGGCGCTTTGGGTGAAATCAGTCAGGAGCGATTGCATCGTGTTCGAACGACCCTTGCAGATTGGATCCAGGGCGCCGCGTGACGCTGTTGGCAAACTCGTTAAAATGATTGTCAATCCGAAGCCTTGGATTCTTAGAAGGAGTCGATGATGACTGCGCCACGGCGCCCTCGCCCCTCTGCTCCTCCGCTCAAGGTCCTTCACGTCGTCGGTGCGCGGCCCAACTTTATGAAGATCGCTCCCATTATGGAGGAGATGGCCCGCTACCCGGAACGCTTCCAGCAGGTATTGGTGCACACCGGTCAGCATTACGACGACGAGATGTCGCAGGTGTTCTTTGATGACCTGGACATCCCCCGCCCCGACGTGTATCTGGGTGTCGGCTCCGGCAGCCACGAGGAGCAGGGGAGCAGGGGGGCAGAGGTGCGGAGGAGCGGGAGTGATACAGAGCCACGAGGAACTGGAGGTCTACAAGTTGGCGGTTAAGGCTGCGATGCGCATCTTTGAGATGTCAAAGCGGTTCCCTCGTGAAGAAACATATTCGCTGACGGATCAGATTCGGCGGTCGTCGCGGTCGGTGTGTGGCAATATCGCCGAAGCCTGGAGAAAGCGGCGCTACGAAGCAGCATTCGTGAGCAAGCTGAACGACGCTGAGTCCGAGGCAGCAGAGACGCAGACTTGGATTCGCTTTGCAGTTGAGTGCGGATATTGGACGGCGGAGGTGGGCCAAGAGTTGCACCAGACCTACGACTACATCATCGGCAAACTGGTCAAGATGATCATCAACCCCAAACCGTGGCTTATGCCCAGGAGACGCCAATGATGTCACCCATTCCCTCTGCTCCTCTGCCCCCCAGCACCTCCGCACATTTGGTGGGCGACGTGAACTCCACACTTGCCTGTACACTGGTATGTGTTAAAATTGGTGTCCTGGTGGCCCACGTGGAGGCCGGGTTGCGCTCCTTCGACCCTTCGGCAAGCTCAGGACAGGCCGCACGATGCCGGAGGAGATCAACCGCGTGCTCACCGATCAGATCGCTGACCTGCTCTTCACGACGGAGAGGGACGCCGACGAGAACCTGCTGCGCGAAGGTGTGCCTGAGGAGAAGGTCCACTTCGTGGGCAACGTGATGATTGATACGCTGTTGCGCCACAAAGAGCGCGCGCTGGCGCTGGACGTCCTGGGAAGGTACGGGCTGGAACCTGGGCGAGGGCGGGGCCGTCGCCCTAAAGGGCAAGCACAAAGGCATTGCCCCTACGCCCTGTTGACGCTGCACCGCCCGTCGAACGTGGACGTGCCGGAGGTGCCGGCGGGCATCCTGGACGCGCTGGCGGAGATTCAGGCACGATTGCCTATCATCTTCCCTGCCCATCCCCGCACAGTAAAACGGGTGCAGGAGTTTGGCTTTGAGGGGCGGCTGGCGGGGATGAAGGATTTGCGAGTGACAGAGCCGTTGGGG
>DAOUEC010000218.1:0-9195 GCA_034430655.1 Anaerolineae bacterium | reverse complement strand
TCGAAAAATACGGCCTGCGCAATGTCCACCTCTTCGAGCCACAGTACAACTGGGTGCGCTACGAGCCTAAACAGCCTTTCCTGGTACTGGACCAGGTCTACCCTGAGGGAGTATACATCCCCGAGTTCCTCGTCGGACGCAACATCATCCAGTTGCCAACGATAAAGACTCATGTCTTCACAGTCATCACCGGAGCGATGAAGAATGCCTTTGGTGGATTGCTGGGCCGGAAGCGCCACTGGACACATTCGGTCATCCATGAGACACTGGTGGATCTCCTGATGATCCAGCAGGACATCCACCCCGGGCTCTTCGCGGTGATGGACGGCACTTTTGCCGGCGACGGCCCCGGCCCTCGTGCCATGCGCTGGCACGAGAAGGACGTCATCCTGGCCTCCGCCGACCAGGTGGCGATTGACGCCATCTCCGCCAGGTTGCAGGGGTTCGATCCCCTCTCCATCCCCTTCATCCGCATCGCGCACGAGATGGGTCTGGGCGTGGGCGACCCGGGACAAATCGAGATTGTAGGCGAGGAGCGGGATTGGGTGATGGCTCAGAACTACCACTTCGTTCAGGAAGACACCTTCGCCAGCCGGGGGCAGAAACTGATCTACCACGGCTTTCTCCACCCGCTGGAGCCGCTGCTGCTGCGGACGCCGTTGGTGCCCTGGTCCTACTTTGCCAGCAACTTCTACCACAACGTCTACTGGTACCCTTTCGTGGGGCGCAAACGAGTGGAAGCGGCGCTGGAGACCAGGTGGGGTCGCCTGTTCACCGAATACGGGGCCGAGGCCGGGTTGCGCGGCGCCGTGATGCCGGGGATGGAACCGGAGACAGTCGCCATCGCCGCCGCTGGTCTGGGCCTTTTGGCGGCGGGACTAATTGGCTCGGCGCTGTGGCTCTGCCGCTGGCACAGGCGCGGTGAGGGATGATGAAACTGGCTGAACTGGGCACGCTGTTCGGGGGACTGCGTGCGGCGATCACCGTTGCCGATGAAGCGTATCGCATTGTCTTTATGAATGACCTGGCCATCGAGCACTACGCCACCCGGGGGGGCGAAGCGCTGGTTGGCACCAATCTGCTGGATTGCCACAACGCCAAGTCGCAAGCCCAGATCCGCCAGATGTGCGCCCGCTACTGCGCCGGCGACCTGACTCCCACCCGCTATCACGAGGACAAGGGAGATAGTCTTGGAGAAAGCATCATCCTCGTTCCACTGGTAGTCGAGGGACAGTTTCGCGGTATTGCGGAACTGATGTGGGACGAGCGCCCGGAACTGGTATTCGAGAAGTAGAGCAGAGCAGCATCACGCAACACACATTACGCACCAAGGAGGTTCCAATGCATCGCGTTCGCAACTTCGTCTCTGAGCGTATCGCCACCGTTCCCCCGTCTGGCATCCGTCGCTTCTTCGACATCGCCGCCACGATGGAGGGCGTCGTCAGCCTGGGGATAGGCGAGCCTGACTTCGTCACCCCTGAGCCCATCGTGCAGGCCGGCATTGAGGCGCTGAAGCGGGGGGAGACCCACTACTCCTCCAACTCCGGCCTGATGGAACTCCGCCGCGCCATCGCCGAGCACCTGGACCGGCTTTACGGCCAGACCTATAACCCGGCCAGCGAGATCCTGGTCACCGTCGGCGTCTCCGAGGCGCTCTACCTGGTCTTCGCCGCCACGCTCGACCCTGGTGACGAGGTTATCGTCCCCGAGCCCTGTTTTGTCTCCTACGCGCCGGAGGTCGTCTTCGCCGGGGGCACACCGGTCATTGTGCCGGCTACGGTCGAGAATGACTTCCAGGTCACGGCCGGGGACATCGCTGCCGCCGTCACTCCCCGCACCAAAGCGCTGCTCATCGGCTACCCAAACAACCCCACCGGCGCGGTGATGAGCCGCGAGCGTCTCAACGAGATCGCCGCTGTCGCCAAGCAGCACGACTTGCTGGTCATCTCCGATGAGATCTACGACCGGCTGGTCTACGGCGCGGAGCACGTCTGCTTCCCCAGCCTGCCAGGGATGTACAGCCGCACGGCGTTGTTGCAGGGCTTCTCCAAGGCTTACGCTATGACCGGCTGGCGCATTGGGTACATCGCCGCCCCGGCCGAGATTCTGGGCATGATGCGCAAGGTGCACCAGTACACGATTATGTGTGCGCCGACCGTCAGCCAGTACGCGGCGCTGGCGGCGCTGCGCGAAGGGGAGCCCTACGTGCAGGAGATGGCCGCCGAATACGACCGCCGCCGCCGTCTCATCGTGGACGGGCTGAACGAGATTGGCCTGAAGTGCTTCGAGCCGCAGGGCGCGTTCTACGCCTTCCCTTCCGTCGAGATCACGGGGATGGACGAGAACGAGTTCGCCGAGACGCTGCTGCACGAGGAGCGGGTGGCGGTGGTGCCGGGCAGTGCCTTTGGGGAGGCCGGGCGGGGCTACGTGCGCTGCTCCTATGCCACCGCCTACGAGAAGATCGAGGAGGCGCTGGAGCGACTGCAGCGGTTTGTGAGAAGGCATGGTTGAGTGTGGGAGTGTGGGAATGAGGGGATGATTCACATAATCCGGGAACCCGCTACGCCGGAGCAAGTCGCCGAAATGTCAGAAACCTTCGGAAGACTACTCATCAAGCTGGCTGTGGACGTGCGGAAAGGCATCCTGGCTGGCGGTGGAGAGTTGCACGCCGATTGCGAACAGGTTCTCCTGAAGGATGGAAGCCGACAGGAAGAGATCTGGGGGGCAGACTGGTATCCCAATACCGGTGAAGTGGGACTGGAGGCGCTGATTAACATCCGCCCCCGGCAGCAGAACTACGGGATGGAAATCCAGGATCCAGACCTACGGGTACAGGTGGAAGTCATCGTGCGGCGGCTCATGGAGGCACAGGAATGAGCCAGTCGTCCTTACGGGAACGGTATCAACAGATGGCCTGGCCCCAGCAGTTGGGGAACCTGGCCTCCACCCTGGCCCGAGTCTCATCCCGTTGTTCCCGTCCCGAGTACGATCCCCTGGTCGCCAACCTTCTAAGAGAGGCTGCCCTGCTGATTGAGTGGAGTGCTCCCCATACCCCTCCGACGGCCCATCCGGACCTGGCGGCAATGCAGCGGGAGGTCGTGGCCTGGCGGGAGAACTGGCCGCTGGATCAGGCCCGCCCGCTCCTGGCCCTGCGGGCCCGGCAAATGTCCGAAGCACTGCTGCGTGTGGCTGGCCTGGGCGTCCCGCCACCCCACACGGAACACCCAGTGAGCAGTATGTAAGCAAACTGTCTGCCACGGGACATTGAGCGGGGGTGAACAGCAGATGCTGGCTGTTGGCAGGGCGCTTATGAGCGGAAGAAAATTGATGCTCCTGGATGAGCCTTCCATGGGATTGACCCCTCTGCTGATGGCGGACGTATTCAAAGTGCTGAAGGAAATCAACCAGGAGGGAACAACGATTCTTCTCGTGGAGCAGAACGCCCGTATGGCACTTCAGTTCGCGCAGCGGGGCTACGTGCTGGAGAACGGCAACCTTGTGCTTGAGGGACCCTCTGAGGAACTGGCCGCCAACCCGGAGGTCAAGAAGGCTTACCTGGGCGGGTGAGTCGCCAGGAAGATGCAAGAGGCAGGATGCGGGATGCATGATGCAGGATGCAGGATGCAAGAGATGGCCCCCTCGTTTTGGGCGCAGGGGGCTTTTGCATCCGTTAATCCTGCCAATCCGTGTTCTTGAGGAGCAAGCGTGGCACTGGACGACGTTCTGACCTGGGCGGAGATAGACCTGGACGCCATTGCCTCCAACGCCGCTGGTCTGAAAGCCCACGCCGGGGGGAAAGCGGAGTTGATGGTCGCCGTCAAGGCCAACGGATACGGCCACGGAGCGGTGCCGGTAGCGCGGGCGGCGATGGAGGGCGGCGCCACGCGTCTGGCGGTGCATCGCACCCTGGAAGGCGTGCAACTGCGTCAAGCGGGCATCGCCGCCCCCATCCTCATTATGGGCTACACCTTGCCCGCCGAATCGGGGCGCGTCGCGCGCTGGGGCCTGACCCCGACGGTTAACGGCAAGTCCCAGGCTGAGGCACTGTCGGCGGCGGCAGTGGCCGGAGGCAAACCGCTGCCTGTCCACGTCAAAGTGGACACTGGTATGGGCCGCTACGGTCTCCTGCCTGACGAGGTGCTGGATTTCGTGCGCTATCTGAGCCAGTTGCCGGGCCTGGTGTTGGAGGGGTTGTACACTCACCACGCCGTAGCCGACCTGGCCGACAAGACTTTCACCCGCCGCCAGTTTGGCATCTACAGCGATGTGGTGAAACGATTGAAGGCGGCGGGCTTCACCTTCCCTCTCAAGCACGTGGCCAACAGCGCCACCACGCTCGACCTGCCGGAGATGGCGCTGGACATGGTGCGCTGCGGCATTGCCTTGTATGGATTGCGTCCCTCGGACGAGGTGGAGCCGGCCATTCCCCTGCGCCCGGCCCTGACCCTCAAGAGCCGCGTGGCCCGCGTGCGCACGTTGCCCGCCGGGGCCAGCATCAGTTACGGCCGGACGTATATCACCGGCAAGCCCGCGCGCGTAGCGCTCATCCCCGTCGGTTACGGCGATGGCTACCATCGCATCCTCTCCAACCGGGGCGCGGTGCTGATCCAGGGGCGGCGGGCGCCCATCGTCGGGCGCGTGTGTATGGACCAGTTCGTCGTAGACGTCAGCCACATGCCAGCCGTCAAATTGCACGACGAGGTAGTGCTGATAGGGCAGCAAGGGAAGGGACATATTCCGGCCGAGGAGGTCGCACGCTGGGCCGGGACGATCAACTACGAGGTGACCACCAGCCTGCTGCCACGAGTCGTGCGCATCTATCTGAGGGGAGGAAAGGAAGTAGAGCGGACATCCCTGTGAGGCCCCCTGCTCCGCCACGTTGTGACGTGTTCGTGTTGTGGCGCAGAGCGCGAAATGGGATATAATTCAGGGGGGAGGAGGCATAGCTATGGAACGAATCGTGTGTAATCCTAACATTCTAGGGGGCAAACCCATCATTCGCGGCACGCGCGTCTCCGTCCAGTTTCTTCTAGAACTTCTCGGCGCCGGGATGTCCATCTCCGAGATCCTTGAAGAGTATTCACACCTGGAGCGAGAAGACATACTGGCGGTCATTCGCTACGCGGCCCAGACCGTTGCAAGCGAATATGATCCTCTATCTTTTTCTCGATGAATCGGGTAATTTCGACTTCTCACCCACTGGCACCCGCTACCTGGTGCTTACTGGCCTGGTGACTCGCGATGTGATGCCAGCCGTTGTTGCGTTGCATCGATTTAAGCACGAGGTCATCACACAGGGCGAGAACCTGGAGTATTTCCACGCCACCGAGGATCGGCAATGGGTGCGCGACGGGGTATTCGGCATCATCGGTGCCTGTGACCATCTCGCGGTGCACACAGTCATCATTGAGAAAGCCAGGCTCGATCCGGCGCTGTACGATACGCGCAGGTTCTACCCTTTCGCTTGCCGACATTTGTTCGCTGATACCTTTGCCCATGAGCACCCTACTTCGTTCGACCGCGTCATCGTCTTTATGGACAACATCCCTGTACGCCGGGTACGTCGGGCGACTCTCAAGGGCATCAAGGAGAACCTCAAAGGCTATCTCGCTCCTAGTCAGCACTACGATATCCTGATGCATGCTTCCAAGTCTCATCCTTACCTGCAGATCGTGGACTATCTGAGTTGGGCAGTGTACGTCAAGTGGACACGTGCGGAGCGGCGACCGTGGAACAACATCGCTCACCTGATACGGACGGAGCACGAGGTCTTCGAGGATAGCGAGAGGCGGTACTACTAAAAAGCGACCCACCCGACTAAGCCTTACGGCAGAGCCCAGGGGCTCTTTCATCGGGTGGGAACCTTTGCAAGCATATTTTAGCACAAAAGGCCAGAAAAGTCAAAATGGAGTACGAACCCATCATCGGCCTGGAAGTCCACGCGCAAATCCACACGCGCTCCAAAATGTTCTGCTCCTGCCCGGTCGTGGAGGATACGGGCGACCTTCCTCCTAACACCTACGTCTGCCCGGTCTGCACCGCCATGCCCGGGACGCTGCCGGTCATCAACCGGCGCGCGGTCGAGATCGCCATTATGACCGGGCTGGCGCTCCACTGCGAGGTCTCTCCCTTCACCCGCTTTGCCCGCAAGTCCTACTTCTATCCCGACCTGCCCAAGGGCTATCAGATCTCCCAATATCCCCCCGTATTCTCCCCGTTGACGGTGAATGGCTACCTGGAGATTGAGACCGAGGCGGGCCCCAAGCGCATCCGCATCAACCGTGCCCACCTGGAGGAGGACGCTGGCAAACTGTACCACGTGGGTGGCGCCAGCCTGGTGGATCTCAACCGCGCTGGCGTGCCGCTGATAGAGATCGTCAGCGAGCCGGATATGCGCTCGGTCGAGGAGGTGCGGGCCTACGCGACCAAACTGCGCGCCATCCTCGTCTACGTAGGCGTCAACTCGGGGGATATGGAGAAGGGCGTGATGCGCTTCGAGGCCAACGTCAGCGTGCGATCCATGGGCTCCGACGCGCTGAACCCACGCCACGAGATCAAGAACCTCAACTCCTTCCGCGCCCTGGCCCATTCCGTCGAGTACGAGATCCGACACCAGATCGAGGTCTACGAATCCGGTGGCACGGTCGCTCAGCAGACGATGGGCTGGGACGAGACGCGGGAGGTTACCGTGCCCCAGCGGGGCAAGGAGTACGCCGACGATTACCGCTACTTCCCCGAGCCTGACCTCCCGATCCTGGAGATCAGCCGCGAGTGGGTGAAGGAGTTGCGGGCCCAACTGCCGGAACTGCCCGACGCCAAGCGTGCCCGCTTTATATCCGAGTATGGGCTGGGTGCCTATGACGCTGGCGTGCTGGTCGCCGACAAGGGTGTGGCCGACTACTACGAGGCCACCGTCGCCACCGGCAAAGCCGACCCCAAGACAGCCGCCAACTGGGTCACCGGCGAGTTATTCCGGCTGATGAAGGAGACCGGGCAGGAGATCGGCGCGCTGCGGGTCTCGCCCCAGGCCCTGGTGGAACTGATCGGACTGGTTGAGGACGGCACCATCAACCTCAACACGGGCAAGGAGGTGTTGGAGGAGATGTTCGCCAGCGGCCGCAGTGCTCGCCAGATTGTGGACGAGCGCGGGCTGGCGCAGATTTCCGACGCGGCGGCGCTGGAGAATATCGTCGCGCAGGTGCTGGAAGAAAACCCCGAGCAGGCGAGCCGGTACCTGGGTGGCAAGGAGCAAATCCTGGGCTGGCTGATAGGGCAAGTGATGAGGGCCACCCGGGGCAAGGCGAACCCTCAGGTGGTGCGAGAGTTACTGCAGGTTCAATTGGAGGCGCGACGGGGCTAGCAATCGAGAGATTCGATGCCAGCCCCGAAGGTTATCACAGCCAAAACGTGCCGTTTGTCACTGGCGTGTCTGGAGCGAGCGGCTATACTGTAGTCAGGGGCAGAACAATCGAGGAGGTGCGCACGACCAAATTACGATATGATAGTAGCCAAAAGATTGCCCAGTGATCGCCCGGTGGATGAGTGAGGGCGAAAACCCCAGCGCAGGCCGGAGTTCTCGCACCGAAGCCTGTGCACAGTTACGAAACTGCTTACACAACTTGAATGGAGGAATAAACGTGTCGGAAGAACTGAATCCTTTTGCCATCGCACAAAAACAGTTGGACCAGGCAGCCGAGATCATGGGCCTGGATCCGGCAACGCACGAACTGTTGCGCTGGCCCCTGCGTGAACTGCACGTCACACTCCCGGTGAGAATGGACGATGGCACGGTCAAGATTTTCCACGGCTTCCGCGTCCAGTACAACGATGCCCTCGGGCCGACGAAGGGTGGCATTCGCTACCATCCCAGCGAGACCATTGACACGGTCCGCGCCCTGGCCGCCTGGATGACCTGGAAGTGTGCTGTGGCCGACATCCCGCTGGGCGGTGGGAAAGGCGGTATTATCTGCAACCCCAAGGAGATGTCGGAGCGGGAATTGGAGCGACTGAGCCGCGCCTACATCCGCCAGGTCGGCCGCATCCTGGGCGCGGATATGGATATCCCCGCGCCGGACGTCGCCACCAACCCACGGATTATGTCCTGGATGTTGGATGAGTACGAAACGCTCGTAGGGCACCACACCCCCGGCGTGATCACCGGAAAGCCCCTGCCTTTGGGCGGGTCAGCGGGCAGAGGACCCGCTACAGGCATCGGAGTCATCGTGACCATCCGTGAGGCGCTGAAGTGCCTGGGTATCGAGTCTCAAACAACGACCGCCTCGATCCAGGGTTTCGGCAATGTGGCACAGTCCGCCGCCATTCACTACGTAGACATGCTGGGCGGCACGGTTGTGTGTGTCTGCTGCTGGGATCACAAAGACCGCACCTCTTATACCTACACGAAAGAGGGAGGGATAGACCCACACTTTCTCCAGACCATCGCCGATCCCTACGGAACCATAGATAAGGACGCTGCAGTCGAGGCCGGGTACGAGGTACAGGATGGCAAGGCATGGATTTGCCAGGAAGTGGATGTCCTCATCCCAGCTGCCATCGAGGGCGTCATCACTGGGGAGACGGTCAAGCAGATTTGCCCCCGGGTCAAGATTCTGGCGGAGGCGGCGAACGGCCCCACTACTCCGGAGGCGGACAAGTTCCTCCAGGAATGTGGCATTTACGTAATTCCCGACTTCCTGTGCAATGCTGGTGGGGTCACCACGTCCTACTTCGAACAGGTCCAGAACGCCTATGGCTATTACTGGGACGAGAAGACCGTCCACGAGCGGCTGGACAAGAAGATGACCGCCGCCTTCCACGCTGTACACGATGCGGCGCAGAGGCACGGGGTCAGCAACCGTATGGGTGCCTACATCGTGGCCGTGAGCCGCGTGGCCGAGGCCTGCAAACTGCGCGGTTGGGTGTAATCCGTTAGCCGTCAGCCGTTAGCCGTCAGCCGTTAGCAGGTAGCAGTTGGTCGAGGTCTGCGAACTGCGCGGATGGGGGTAACCCTGTCCAACGTATGTATCCGAGTCCCTGCCACAGGGCAGGGGCTCAACGTTTGACATTGTATGGCTTTCAGGGTAAGATAATCGCACGTTCGATCGCTAGCCATTTGATAGGAGGTTATGATGTACCACAAGATCATCATCATCGGCAACCTGGGGCGGGACCCGGAGATGCGTTATACCCAGGATG
>DAOUEC010000217.1:0-22891 GCA_034430655.1 Anaerolineae bacterium | reverse complement strand
CTGCTCTACGTTTGGCTTGGGCACGGTTTTTAGACAGACCCACTGCCCGCCGATGATGTTGCCACTGCCGGGGCCGGTGAGCACTACTGTCACACCAGATTCCACCAAATCTTTGAAAGTCAAATCTTCAGGATTCACAGCGTCGAGCGCCCGCAGGTGTGGTGTGATGGGATCAGTCATCTCGTTGCTGTCGTCGCACCGGCTGACGCCTTCGGCAAGAATCCCCACGTGGCAATGGGCGTCAATCAGGCCGGGCATCACCACTTTGCCCGTGGCGTCGTACACTTCGGTATCCTCTGGAATTTCGACCTTTTCCCCTATCGCGACGATGCGCCCATTTTCCACAAGCACCGTCCCGCTTTCTAGCGTACCTTGTGTGATAGTTATTACTTTACCATTGGTGATAGCAATCATCTTTCAGTACTTTCTTCGATTTCGAAGCTAGTCCGATTCGGATCCACCCCCCACGATTACCGGCCTGACCTTCCGCAGCTCTTCCAGGGGAATATGACAGTAGATCACGTGACCTTCGCAGGGCGACTGGGCAGGAGGCTCAGTCGTCTCACAGATCTCACCGACCTTGCGAGGACAACGTGTATGAAAGCGACATCCAGCCGGAGGGTTCAATGCGCTGGGCACAGATTCCTGTAGTCGGATGGGGGTCTGCTCTACCGTAGGATTGGGTATAGGTACCGCAGAGAGCAAGGCCTCGGTGTAGGGATGGTAAGGTGGCGCAAAGATGTCCTGGCAAGGCCCGGCTTCGCACACCTTGCCCAGATACATCACAATGATGTAGTCGCACAGGTAATAAACCATGCTCAAGTCATGTGAGATATACACAAGACTTGTGCCATACGACGTTTGTATGGAGAGTAACGTATTGAGTACAGAACACTGCACCGACACGTCCAACGATGTCACAGGCTCATCACAAAGCACGAGTTCCGGCCTGCTTGCGAAAGCCCGGGCGACCGCCACCCGCTGTTTCTCTCCACCGCTCATTTGTTCCGGCCGGCGATCCAGATAGCTCTCGTCCAGGTTTACAGCATCCAACCACCGACGGACTCCCTCCTGGATCTCGGAGCGCGGCACGACGTCAGAGATTTTCAAGGGACGGGCGATGATTTGCCGCACCGATTGGGTCGGATTTAAGGTAGAATCCGGGTTTTGGAAAACCATCTGGAGTTCTTTGAGAATTCTCTTGGGCCGTTTCTCGACGATCTCGGAAACATCCTCGTCCAGGAACTCGATTTTGCCCTCGGTTAGTGGGACCAGACCCGCGATGGTCTTTGCAAGAGTTGTCTTTCCACAACCACTTTCTCCAACAATCCCCAGACTTGTCTGTTTCCTAACGCTCAGAGACACGTCATCTACGGCCTTCACAGACTGCTCCTTTCCTCCAAAGAGGCGTACAATCCAAGATGGCGTATCGACGTAGAAAGACTTGAGGCCAGATACATTCAGTACCGTCTCTGCTTCACCCTGTGGTGCATGGATGGTCGGGCCGACGATGCCACCACTCACTACGGCGGCACCTTCCTCTGCCAAGACTTCCCAACGGGTGCAACGCACGGACCGGCCGTCTCCTACAGTCACAAGGGCAGGATGCACCTCTTGACAACTTGCCTTGGCATAAGCACAGCGAGGCGCAAACACGCAACCGGCAGGCAGCGAGTACGCTGGAGGAACGCGTCCGGGGATTGCGCGCAGCGGAGATATTGCCTTACTTGCGCCGACACCAGGTATACAACCCAACAGGGCCCTCGTGTAAGGGTGCAAGGGCTTCAAGAAGACGTCCTCTACCGTTGCCTCCTCCATCAGCTCGCCGACATACATGACTCCAACCCGGCCACAGACTCGGGCAATCACCCCCAAGTTGTGACTGATATACAAGATGGCGGAGTCGAATTCCTGGCGTAGATCCCTGATCATATCCAGGACCACCGCCTCCACGGTCACGTCCAGGCCGGTGGTTGGCTCGTCCATGATCAACAAGGCTGGGTTGCAAAGCAGCGCCATGGCAATGACTACCCGCTGCTGTTGCCCACCAGAAAGCTGATGCTGATAGCGCATCATCACCCGTTCGGGGTCGGGCATCTGCACCTTATTCAGCATCTCGACACAGCGCCCGTAGGCCTCACGTTTCGTGAGGCTCTCATGCTCCACCAGCACCTCGGTGAGTTGATCTCCGATCTTGATGGATGGATTGAGCGTCGTCATAGGGTCCTGGTAGACCATGGCGATTCTACTGCCGCGAATAGAGCACAGTTCTTTGTCGCTCTTCTCCAGCATGTTCTCGCCCTGGAACAGGATCCGCCCGCCATCCACCCTGGCGTTGGGACTCAGATAGGCCATTACGGCCATAGCCACAGTGGTTTTTCCACAACCTGACTCCCCGACCAGGCCAAGCGCTTCGCCTCGCTTGATCTCGAATGAAATGTCCCGCACGGCCTTCACATCGCCCCTGCGCGTTTCGTATGACAACCTGAGACCCTCGACCTTTAGAACGAGTTCCTGTGCCGCAGTTGAATCCACCTCTGGCCTCCTTACAAACGCCCCACACCAGCGACGCAATTACATGGAGTGTGATGCTTCGCTCATACCATCGGCGAACAGGTTCAGCCCTACCACCAGGCTCGAGATCGCCAACGCCGGAAACAAGACTACCCAAGGGGCATTTAAAATGAAGCTGCGGCCTTCCGCGACCATCCCACCCCAGTCCGGATCGGGCGGCGGCAGACCGAGACCCAAGAAGCCGAGCGTGCCTATCGCGAAAGTGGCATATCCTACGCGCAGACAGGCATCTACAATAATAGGGCCGAGGCAGTTAGGCAGGATCTCGCGGAACATGATGTAGAGCGCCGACTCGCCGCGCATCCGCGCCGCCTGGACGAATTCGCGATCACGCACGCCCAGCACAAGACTGCGGACCATACGCGCGATGCCGGGCGTGCCGCCGATGGTGATCGCGAGGACGACGTTGAGCCGGGACGGACCGACCGCAGCGATGATGATGATATAGAGAAGCAACGTTGGAAAGGCCATCATGGCCTCCAGGACACGCATCAATAGCTCATCCGCTCTTCCGCCAAAGAACCCACCCATCAGACCGATCGTTATGCCCACCGCCATAGCGCACAGGACGGAAATGGGTGACAGGAGCAGGATGGGACGGCTGCCGTAAACCAGGCGGCTAAAGACATCACGCCCTAGATGATCGGTGCCCATCAAGTACTCCATCGAGGGCGCTAAGTTTGCTTTCGTGGTCGTATGGTTGGGCGCATGGGCGGCCAGCACAGGCGCCAGAATGGCCACGACGATCCAGAAGATTACTATGGACAGCCCGAGAAGGGCAAGCCTCGACTCGAACAGAAATGCCAGCCGGCCTGTGCGCAGCTTGCGCATCTGTTCACGAATCCAATTCAGCGGGCCTCGAGCACCACCTCGGGGTAGAGCATCAATTGGTGTTAAGCTGTATAAGTCAGTCATAAGGGCTTTCTCCTCCGCCGGTCACCTCTATCTGGGTCGCATCGCTAGCCATACCGGATGCGCGGGTTCAGATATGTGTATAGGATATCCGCCAAGAGCTGAAAGGATGTAGCCGTAAACGTCATCACCACGGCGCCGCCTTCAATCATGTAGAGATCCTTGTTGAGGCTTGCCTGAAGCAGTGCGCTTCCTAACCCGGGGAAACCAAACAGCATCTCCACCACCACTATGCCGCCGATAAGCCAGTTGATCTGTATCATGATGACGGTGATGGGCGCCAACAGGGCATTGCGCAAGGCGTGCTTGAAAACGACCTTCCAACGAGGCAATCCCTTGAGGATCGCTGTGCGGACGTAGGGTCGGTGCATTTCCTCGGCCATGCTGGCGCGCGTGATGCGGGAAACGTATCCGACTTCCATCACGAACAGCACCATAATCGGCATCACCAGTTTCTCGGGGCTCTCAAAAACCGTGGCCTCCGTCATCAGCGCGCTGACTCCCGGGAACCAACCTAGCCATAGGGAAAAAACCACCACCAAGATCACCCCCACAGCAAACGACGGCGAGGAGGTGGTCAGTATACCCGCGAGGGAGATGAAGCGGTCCAAAAAGCCACCCTCTCTCAAGCCAGCCAGCACGCCCATGATCAGAGCGATGGGCATGGTTATCAGCGAGGCGATACCACCCAGAATCAACGAGTTCTTCAGGCGCCGCAACAGGTACGGGGCGACGGGCCGTCTAGATCGAGTCGAAATGCCCATGTCACCGCGGAGCAAGCCATCACGATCGAGGCATTCGGGCGTGCAGCCGGATGGGAGCACACCCTCTCCGACAAGATCACGCGCCAGCGGTATCCAATCGTCACCGATGAGCCAGGTCACGTATCGCACAGGTGTAGGGCAGTTCAGGCCAAGTCGATCACGTAGAGCCGCGACCGCCTCCTCCGATGCGAATCGCCCCAGGACGTTGCGCGCGACGTCGATGGGCACTACCTCGCTAATAAAGAAGACTGCCAGAGATACGACGAACATAGTAACGAGCATGAGCGCAAAACGACGTATGATCATCGCTGCCATTTGTGTTACTCCGTCACCTTAGCGTATTACGTGCCACTGTGCTGTGTGTCTCTCAATTCAGAAGAGCGGAACTCCGTTTGCCGGTTGCCGTCAGGGAGCACGTGCCCGCGGAAACCCCTCAACAGGCGAGCAAACCTGGCCAGCCCGGTCTGGACGTCCGCGATAGGAGATGGTCCCTTTCTCGGTCGGTTGGGCAGAGCCGAGATGAGTCAAGCCACAGGCTTCTCTGGCGCGTGAACATGACTCATCTCAGCCTCATCCCGCTGGGTGGGCACTGCATTGACCCGCTGACAGTGCGGGACTATCAACTTCAACCCCCGCCGCGGTTGCTGGGGGCCAGCACTCGACGAGACGGCTCGTCGCTCAGCAGGAAGCGAGCAAGGACCAATCAGCTAGTCATGCCTCCTCATCCAGCCAGACTTCTTTCAGGAAAGTGTGGGTAGCGGCCGATGTCCGGAAGTTCTTGACCCGCGGCCTGTGGGCTCGAAGCTGGTCCGCAAAAACAGGTATGCCTGATGGGCCTCTCTCCTGCTGGATCTTCTCGATCTTGCACATGATCTCCCGGCGTTTCTCGACCTCCACTGTGCGGCCAGCCTCGGCGAGCAGCTCATCGAACTCCTCGTCGCACCAGTGGCTGTCGTTCCACGCAGCGCCACAGCGATACATCGTCTCCAGGATCATCTCCGCGCTAGGTCGGTGTGCCCACGGTACAACCCCGAAATCCTGTTCCGTCCATTGCTCCCAGTACAGCGATGCGGGCATAACGTCGAGTTCGATGTTGAGTCCCGCCGGCGCCGCCTGGTCCTTGAGCATCTGGGCGTAGTCTTTGTAGATCGGCGAGTCTGGAGCGGAGAGTGGAATGGTCCATCCATCCGGATGCCCTGCCTCGGCCAGGAGCGCCTTGGCCTTTTCGATGTCGCGCTTGGGGGTCTCCACAGGGCAGTAGACCGAGTGGACAGGTGCCACGTGATGGTCCTGCGCTACGACCCCAAAGCCTTTCCACACGTTCTCCTGGATCTGCTCCCGGTCCTGACAGACCTTGACTGCCTGGCGTAGCCGCACGTCGTTGAAGGCTCCTTTTTCGTCTGAGCGCATCTTGTAGACGTAGGCGAAGGCCGATTCGTGTGTGTCAACGACGATCTCCGTTCCCTCCACCAACTCGACGCTTTGGGCATTTATCATCACCATGTCAAGATCGCCGGTCTGGAGAGCCGCTATCAGAGGGGCCATATCCTCGCCGATGTAGACATAACGAATGGAATCGAGATAGGGCAACGGTTTGCCGTCGGCGCCATTGGCCCAATACCCCTCTCGGCGCTTCACCACGGCGCGTTCGTCCAGCGCAAACTCCTCCAGCGTGAAGGGCCCGGTGCCGTATGGCTGCTTTATCCAGTCGCCCTCCCAGTCCCTGGGTAGGATGTGAGCGGCGAAGGAACCACCGGAAACCTGCGCGATCAAACCGGCGTAGGGCTGATTGAGGTGAAGCTTGACGGTATAGTCGTCCACCTTTTCGATATCATTCTCCGTCATATAATTCGTCAGCGTAGCCGTCAAGGGGCAACCAACGTCGGGGTCGAGCCAGCGCTTGAAGTTCCACACGACGTCGTCGGCGGTCAGTTCTGGACCGTGATTGAACTTGACGCCCTTGCGAATATGGAAGGTCCAGGTCTTCACGTCATCGGAAGGCTCCCACTTCTCACACAGCGTGGGAACGAGCGCGCCGTCCTGGTTGGAGTCGATCAGGTACTCAGCGACGTTCATGATTATGTCGAACTGAATCCACTGGCAAGCGTGCGGGTCAGTCAGATCCTGCACCTGGTGGTGGTACACCAATTCGCCGCCCCGCTTGGGGCCGGCTGGCGCAGGTGCTGTCGGTTCGGGCGCTGCTGTAGGAGCCTCCGTGGGAGGCGCCGTAGTTGCTTCTTCCCTGGCACAGGCAGCCAAGAAGCTGCTCGCGCTGACTAAGGACATCCCCAGTATTGTGGCGTTCCGCAGGAACTCACGGCGGGTGATCCTCCCCCCTCTATAGAGTTCCTCCAACTCGGGGATGTACGGATGTGAATCGTTCCTTTTCTTTTTCTTGATGATCTCCATCAGATATTCCTCCTCTAGTTTGCCTGGATTTCTATTGGGGAAGACAAATCTCTTCCATTGCACTGACCCTGCTCTAAGGTTTATTCCCGCACCACCTCCTCTCTACTCTATTATGAGCTTCCTGACGCTGGCGATGAACTGAGCTACCAACACGACTTGTAGGCCCGCATCGAAGACGGCAGTTTCTCGCAACTTGTCGATTCTCGGTCTTGAGCGATGTTGTATCAGGGGTTTTCCCCTCCTTGCGCCGCTGCAGGACTCCATGGCCTCTTACCCGCCAGGCGTCCGTATTCGGGCGCGAAAGGCACCACCCTGCCGCCTTTCATAACCCACGCCACCTCTTGAAGTACGGTGATGTCCCGGAGCGGGTCACGCTCAACCATGATGAGGTCCGCGTATTTGCCCTTTTCCACTGTGCCCAGGCTGTCGCTCTGCCCCAGCGCCTCAGCTCCGACCCGCGTCGCAGATTCGATCGCCTGCATCGGCGTGCAGCCGTATTGAATGAGAAACGCCACCTCTTCAGGCAGAGCGGCAAACACGTGCATCCAAGAGAGGGAGTCGGTGCCGGCGCCGATGGCAATTCCCCGTTTGAGCACTTTTTCGAATGTTTTGGGCAGCTCCTCCAGATTCGAATCCGCCCACCGTACCGACTTGCGAAACTCAAGCTCAATTCGCATAGCGTACGGAAGATTGGGGTCCTCTAGCCTATCCTTGGTAGACTTGGGGGAGTTGATGATGTAGCAGGTAGGCACCCAGACCGTGCCCTGGTCCGCCATGCGGTCTGCCGTCTCATCGGTCAGCCACGTACCGTGCTCCAGCGTGTCTACCCCGGCCTGCACGGCCATGCCAGTGCCGGGAAGCGTGGCAGCATGACAGGCAACGCGCCTGCCCAGCCGGTGGGCCTCATCAACGGCAGCGTCCAGCTCCTCTTGGGTGTACTCTGGTGTATGCGTGCGGTGGGTGGTCATGATTTTGATCAGATCGACGCCCTTCCCGACATGTTCTCGAACCGCAATTCGCACCTCATGCGGACCGTCAGCGATGCATGCAAGGTCTCCCTGCGAGTAATGGCCACCGGTCATTACGATAGCCTTGCCGCTCACAAAGAGTCGCGGACCGAGAACGACGCCCTCGGCAATGGCGCGCTTCAGGCTCAAGTCCAGGTACTCCATGGCCCCCACGTTGCGAACCGTCGTGATGCCTGCCTGGAGCGCCTGCCGCAGGTTGTTGGCCGCGTACAGAGCAGCGTACGCTGGATGCTCTGTGGCCATACCACCCTGTACCATCATAGGAACAAACATGTGGCTATGGAGGTCGATCATTCCTGGCAGAAGGTACTTGCCCTCGGCCTCGATCTGTCTGGCGCCTGGCGGGATCTGTACTACCTCGCGCACACCGACAGCGGTAATCTTTTCTCCTTCTATGAGAACGACGCTGTTGGGCACCGGTTTGCCGCCAGTGCCGTCAATCAACGTTGCGCCTACGATAGCGATGGTTTTTTCTCCCCTTGTGCCAATTGACATTTCATCTTTCCCTTCGGTTGGCCCCTACCAAGAGAGATCGCTTCTCATAGCTAGTACTCTCCCAGGGACTGCCGCGCTGGCCGCAGCCTACCACACCCACCACCACAGAGCCCTCCGACAGCAAACAAATCCGTACTGAACACAGCCAAGGGCGAAGAAACGCGCAGGGACAAAGCGTCAATCGCTTCGTGCCATCCTTTCCTCTAGACGGTTAGCGACGAGAGAGATGCTGAACGTAAGCACCATGTACATGGCCGAGACGGTTATCCACAGCGCCAAGAAATCGCTCGTGATGAGGTTGACCTGCAGGCCCATGAAGGTCAGCTCCTGAATGGACACAACCGAGGTTATGGACGAGTACTTGATGGTGCTGATGAACTCGCCGGCCAGAGCGGGCATAACCCGCTTGATCGCCTGGGGCATGATAATGAAGCGCATCTGATCTAGCCAGGAAAGACCCAGTGAGTAGGCAGCCTGTCTCTGGCCTGTCTCTATCGATTCGATGCCCGCCCGCACAACCTCAGTGATGTATGCCCCTTCAAAGAAGGCAAGCGTCATGATGCCGGAGAGAAACTGGACGAAGAGAGACTCCTCGGTGAACAAGAACCCCATGATCGTTTTGCCACCTTCCGGAAGGCCTCGTATAAACGCATCCACACCCAGCAGCGACATAATCTGATCCGCGATAAAGAAGTAGAAGATGTAGATTAGCACCAGGGGCGGCACATTCCGGATCATTTCGACGTAGGTTCTGCCAACCATACGTAGAAACAGATTCCCGCTGGTTCGGAAAATACCGAAGATGACTCCTACGATCGTCGCCGATATCAGGGCCCAGACCGACAGCTTCAAGGTGGCAACGAGCCCAACTATCAAGAGGTTCGGCATCAACCTGCCTGTTTCTTCGCTCCGGCGAAACATGAATTGCCCCATGCTAATGAAGTCGATGTCGCGCTTGAGCCCATACTTGATGCGGAAATAGGCATACACGCCGGCTGCGATGCAAAGGAGAATGAGCACTACATCGATCCCTTTGAACTTCGCTTTCTTGCCCATCAAGACGTCCCCCCTTGATCTGAAGGTCGCCGCCCGCCCGCCTGGGCGGGCGGCGAATCTCAAACGTGGCCAGCAGCTATTCTTCTTCTTCCGGCAGGAGATGCTCCCACTCCGAGGATGCAAACCAGTACTCAGCCGTCTCCTTCAGGAAATCTTCGTTGTTCGTGATCCAGGAATTGAAGAAGAACACGGCGTCGGCGTCGCCCTTGGGGAGAGCGAAGCCCATGGGCTCCTTGCCGAAGTACTCCACACCGAACGGCATGTAGAGCTCATCCGGATTGTCCCGCACGTCCCGGTAGTACTTGGGGGGATTGGTGAGGGAACAGTCGGAGTTCCCGTTGAGGATATCCTGTACCATAGCCTCATGTTCTGCGAAGTTGCGAATCTCTGCCTTCGGCAGGTGCTTCTCGACCCAGTATAGAGGCGTACCCGAGACTCCCAGGGCGAGGATTATGTCCTCGCTGTTCAGATCGTCAATACTGGTCACGTTTGGTGCTGTGATCTTGCTGCACAGGACCTCAAGGCCGCTATACTCGTACGGTATGGTGAAATTCACCTTCATAGCCCGCTCCGTGGTGATCCCCATGCCGCCGATGACCAAGTCGAACTTGCCGGTGAGCATAGCGGGGATGATGCCGGACCAGTCGGTAGGCACGAACTCCACGTCCACACCCATGTCCTCGGCCAGCTTCTTCGCTACGTCGATCTCGAATCCCACCAGGTTGCCATCCTTGTCGTTGAAGGACCACGGGATGAATACGCCTACCCCGACCTTCATGACGCCGCGCTCGGTGATATCGCGGATCAGGTCCTTCCCCGCTGCTCCGGTGGCTTCCTCCGCGGGGCCTTGCGCACAAGCCGTCAGAAGAACAGTCGAGACCGCAGTCACGACCAACACTACCCTAACCAGACCAAATGCCTTCCTCATTTCATTCCTCCTCTTTCATTGATTTTTGAACCTCACTGATGCTTGAACGGGTCTACAGGTTGAGACAGTCTAGCTTTTGCTTTGGTTCACCTCCTTTCCTTGTCCTATGCCAGGATCTGACTCAGGAAGAGCTTGGTGCGCTCCTCCTCAGGATTCTCAAAGAAGTGCTCGACCGTGCCTGACTCCACGACCTGCCCCGCATCCATGAAGAGCACCCAGTCGCTGACCTCCTTGGCGAAGCCCATCTCGTGGGTAACCACCACCATGGTCATTCCCTCTCTGGCCAGATCCTGCATCACGTCGAGAACCTCCTTGATGCACTCCGGGTCCAGAGCGCTGGTGGGCTCATCGAAGAGCATCACCTTGGGCATCATGCCCAGGGCGCGAGCAATCGCGACGCGCTGCTGCTGACCGCCGGAGATCTGAGCGGGGTACTTGTGTGCCTGGTCGGCGATCCCCACCTTTCGCAGCAATTCCATACTCGCCTCGGTGGCCTCCTGCTCGCTCTTCTTCCGGACCCGTATCTGGGCCAGGTTTACGTTCTCCAGGACGGTCATGTGGGGAAAGAGGTTGAAGGACTGAAACACTATGCCCACCTCTTTGCGTATCTCCAGGCGGTGTTTCCTGTTGTCATCAAGAGGAATGCCGTCCACCACGATTATGCCACTATCCGGTTCCTCCAACCCGTTGATGCAGCGCAGCAGGGTAGACTTGCCCGAGCCTGAGGGCCCCATGATCACGACGACCTCCGAGCGGCGGATCTTCGTCGAGAAGCTCTTGACGGCCTCGACCCCTCCAGGGAACGTCTTGCTCACGTTATCGATCGTGACGATGTAGTCGCTCAGTTCATTTTCACTCATGATTGACTCCCTCCATCATGTCAAGATGCTGAAACGTTTCTCCATATAATTCACGATTGTCGACAGAGGCACCGTGATCACCAGGTAGATCGCCGCTACGGTGAACCAGATCTCGAAGACCATAAACGTGCGGGACGCAACAATTCGGGCATTCAAGGTCAGATCCATCAGCGAAACGGCGCTGACCAGCGCCGAGCTCTTAATCAACGTGACGACCTGGCTGGTCAGCGGTGGGAGGATGCGCCGGATGGCCTGGGGCAGGATGACGTCCCTAAAGGTATCGAAGGTACTCAAGCCCAGACTGTGGGCCGCTTCCCACTGCCCTCTACCTATAGAGATGATTCCAGCCCGGAAGATCTCCGACATGTAGGACGCTGAGAACAAGGTCAGTGCCAGAACACCCGAGCCGAACCGCCCGAGCCCGATGATGGGGCCCAGTACGAAATAGGAAAGGTATAGTTGCACGAGCAGCGGAGTGTTGCGGATAACTTCCAGGTACACCCTGGCCAGAATCCTGCCTGTGAAGGAGCCAGACAGCCGCACCAGGGCTGTTCCCAGACCGGCGGCCAGGGAAAGAACGAGACTGACGCCCGAGATCTTGAGGGTGAACAAGAGCCCCTCGATCAGCGGCGCGGCGACGAGACGGCCCTCCTCAGTCGTGAACAGATAGCGCGGAACAAGATACCACTGCCAGTAGTAGCCGAGTTGACGGGTGCTGATCGACATGAGCCACGCAATCGCAGCAATCAGGAGAATGAATTGGATGTAGTCTCTCCAGGGGGAGCGAAAGAGGAATACCCGCCGCTTCAGCCGGTGGAAAACCGAAATCTCAGTCTTGGGGAGGTCAACCCCTGATTCTTCTAGTAACGTCATCTTTTCCCTCCTTGCAGGTCGGGGCAGAGGCCATCCAGCCTAATCTACGTTGAGTGGTCACCGCAGTACTTCAAAGAGCAGCGTACTTTACGTACCGAAACGACCTTCAACAATCCCCGCAAGACATTCGGGGTGAAGAAAGACCTCTCCAATCTGCCTTACCTGCAGCAGATCGGCCGCGAGATCAACCGACGTTTGTTGGATATTCAACGGGTGAGCCATAATTGACCGTCTCATCGACGGAGCCCAACTGGCCATGGTTGCCTGAAACTTGACTCATCTGTCCAGATTCTGACTATTGTAGATGCCTAGTTCGAAAAGACGCTAAAAAACTCACGCGGTCATGGTCGTTTTGACCCGACTGAGGAACTGCCCGCTCTAAATTCGTAATCTCGGGTCCAGTGCATCACGCAGGCCATCGCCGACGAAGTTGATGCTCAAAATAGTCAAGGAGATAAACAGACCTGGCCAAAAAACAGTAAACGGGGCCACCGCAAGAAAGTCCTTGCTGTCACTAAGCAGGCGGCCCCACGTAGGAAAATCGGGAGGGAAGCCAAGCCCGAGAAAAGAGAGCACTGACTCGAGCAAAATAGCTTGGGCCACGCTCAGGGTAGCTGCCACTATGATGGGGCTAAGGACATTCGGGTAGATATGGCGTGCCAAAACACGAAACGATCCGGCACCAATGCTGACGGCCGCTATGACAAACTCCTGCTCCCTGATACTCAGCACCTGGCCTCGAACGACCCTTGCCGTCCCCATCCAATTGAGGCCACCGATCACAGAGACGATGAGGAGAAACATGCCAATCTCCGGCCCAAAGGTTGCTCTTAGCGTGTCGCGAAACAGCATAGTCAGCACTAACAAGAGTGGCAACACAGGCAAGCACAGGAACAGATCGGTGAGTCGCATAAGTAGAGCGTCCAGCTTTGAGAAGAACCCCGCCAGCCCTCCTACCAGAGTCCCAAGTGAGATAGTGATTACCATTGAAACGATGCCGACAATCAGCGAGATGCGACCACTAATCAACACACGGGCCAGGGTGTCCCGACCGATGTTGTCCGTGCCAAAAGGATGCTGTCGAGTCGGAGGCGAATAAGAGGCCGCCAGATCGACATGATTTGGGTCCTTTCCATAAATCATTGGACCGATGACCGATCCCAGAACCAGAGCAATCAAGACAGCCACGCCCAGCATGGCGGGTTTGTGCTTGCAGAATTGCACCCAGGCATCTCGCCACAGGGACCGATGTTGAAGCAAGGAATCCCCAGATAGCTGCGCTCTGTCCATTGTTTTGTTCTTCCAAAATCAATCGTACCGGATCCGAGGATCCAAAATGACGTACATGACATCGGCCACGATGTTAAACACGACAGTAAGCACACCAAAAAGAAAGGTCACCGTCTGGACAAGTGGAATATCGGTATTCTTGATACCAAAGATCAACAACTGTCCGATACCGGTGACCCCGAAAACCTGCTCAGTAATAACCCCCCCGGTAATGATACGAGGGATACCAAGAGCAATCAGGGTCACCACTGGAATCAGGCTGTTGCGCAAGACGTGGGTCCCCAGCACAGTTCGTTCGCGCAGCCCTTTTGCCCGAGCAGTGCGCACGTAATCCAGTTGCAAGTTCTCTAACATAGACGAGCGAACGTAGCGCGTGAACTGGGCAGAAAAGGCAAACGCGAGTATAGATACAGGCATGATACTCTGCTTGATTTGCACCAAAAGACTTGAGAAATCCACGACTTGGTGGGTGGTATCGTAGAACGAAGGGAACCACTCCAGCTTAACGCTGAAAATGTAGATCGCCAGCAGCCCGGTAAAAAAAGTAGGCCAAGAAAAACCAACCATCGCGATGAACGTGCCGATTTGGTCAAAAGCCGAATATTGCTTATAAGCCGAGATGACACCTATCGGCACTGCAATCAGAATAGACAAGAAGTAACCCGAACCCATCACTATCAAGGTCTGTGGTAGTCGCTCAACGAGCAAATCGACAACAGGGCTCCTGGTCCCCCAGGATCTGACACGCAATCGATTGGCGGAATCGCCTATTTTGATGCCGGAAACCGACTCGACTAGGTTTAGGGGTTCGTTGATCAGGAACTGTTGCAGCCATTTAAGATAACGAATATGAAAGGGCTGGTCTAACCCTAGAGACCGGCGAATCCGCTCCTGCACCTCCGCAGAAATCGAGCCTGGCATCTGGGCAGTAGGATCACCGGGGGCCAAATCAAGAATGGCGAACACGACGAAACTGATAAGCAACAAGGTTAGTATGGCCTGCAACAGGCGGCGAACAATGTAACTTCCCATCTTTCTTTCTCTTCAGGTTACAAGGTGTGGTCCACGGTCGTCAATAGGCCACAGCCCCCTCGTTCATCTATGTTTGCAGAATTGCTCTAAGAGCGTGTCTGAAAAATCCGGCTATGGGCCAGAGGCCTGAGCCTGACGTGCCAAGCGCCTGACCATCAAATGGGGTGCTTCCGTTTCCTGCCTCGGTTTGTCTTGGGCTTTGGAACCAGCGGCTCAATCTTCTGCCATTCGGCATCTGAAAGGTCAGTTGGATAAAGCTTTCTTGTGACACTCTATGCGGCCATAGTCGGGAAGTCTACCCGATCAGCCGCGCTTAATCAATTTTCAGACACGCTCTAAGCACAGGTATTCAAGCTTAGCGCCCGGAGCGACTCCAGTCAGCTCCAGACTTCGTCCAATAGTCTCAGAAAATTACCACCAATGATCTTCTCAACGTCCTCAGCGCCATAACCTCGCCGAAGCAGCCCCTCAGTGAGTAAAGGTATCTGCGCTGCGGACTCCACAGGGTTGTGCCACGGTGGCGGCGGAAATGTCCCTTCTCTCCAGAGGCCCATATCATGTATCTTCTGATAGCGTTCAGCGGGCATTTCCACTCCCGGAGGCCAGGAGAAATCAAAGCCCATTCCAACATGATCGACTCCTGCCAGCTTCGTGACGTGATCAAAATGATCAAGCAGGTCATCAAGCGTTGGGGCTTCCGTCCCTTTGATAAACATTGCATGCCCAACGATGCCAACAACGCCACCGCGGGCGGCTACTGCTCGTATCTGCTCATCGGTTATGTTCCGTGGATGATCATAGATCGCCTTCGCTCCCGAATGGGTGAATGCCACAGGTTTTGAAGAGACGTCAATCGCTTCCAAGGAAGTCCGACGGCCGCAGTGAGATACATCAACAAGCATTCCTACTCGGTTCATCTCACGAATCACCTGCCGACCAAACCACGATAGACCACCGTCCCGTTCCTCCATACACCCATCAGCAGCGGCTTCCGCCCTATTGTATGCCAGCAACATCGCTCGGACGCCTAGCCGGTGGAAGACATTCACCATCGAGACCTCGTAATCAAGAGGATTGCTACTCTGAAAGTGAAACACTACTGCAACTTTGGACTCGGCCTTCGCACGACGGATGTCCTCGGTCGTCGTCGCAAGCACGATGGTGTCTCGATACTGCTCCTCATACTCTTGATACCACTTGCCGATACTAACTGTAGTGTCCCGCAGACTGCCAGGGAACCCTGTCATAGTGGCGAAGCCGCAGGTAACACCTCCCTCCTGCCAATAATGCGCGTTTTCGAGGTTTCTCAGCATTGGAGCACAAGCATCGATGACAATGGCACGTCGATGGATATCGACGGCCTGTTCTTTGAGCCTAAGGGTGTTATTGTCCCCCATAACAATCCTCCTTTGTCATTATTTTGCCTTGCCGACCAGGGAGTCCGTCACGTGTACTGAAAATTGCATTTCTAATTGGCCTTCCTGGAAGCGGGCAATTCAGATATGCAGTTTGCAGAATTGCTCTAAGCACAGATTCAAGCTTAGCGCCCGGAGCGACTCCAGTCAGCCACGTTCCAAAACGGCGTGTTCCAGGCAGCCAGACGCACGCCCAACAAGCTATTGGCATTTGCACCCACCAGGCCGCGGTGGACGAGAGGGATCAGGGCATAGTCTTGCACAATCATGTCGTTCAGTTCCTTCGCTAGCTCGATGCGCTTTTCCATGTCCACCGTATTGATCAACTCGGCGAGCAGTGCATCGTACTCCGGGTTGCACCAACGTGACACATCGCCCCCCGACCAACTATTGGCTGGTTGAGGAATTTCATCGCACGTATGAGTGACCAATCTGAGTTCCGGATTGACACCCCACTGACCGGTAGTGTGCATTTCAATATCTGCGTAGAACTTGCGAAAGGTGTCGGGGCTGGACGGGTCACTGCCGAAATAGACGCTCGGGTCGACAGTACGCAACTCCGTTTCCACACCGATCTCCGACCACCACTGCTTGAGCAAGGCCATAGTACTTTCACGGACCGGGTTAACTGAGGTTTGCAGAAGCACGCTCAGGCGCACCCCGTCCTTATCTCGCACGCCATCCGGCCCCGGCAGCCAGCCGGCCTCATCCAGGATCTGGTTGGCCTGTTCGATATCCTGGAACAAGCAATCATCGTTGGCCGTGGAAACATAAGCCGGCGGCGCAACCAGGAAATTGCAGGTCGCTTGGCCGGCCGGGCCATAAAGCTGACTCGCAATAGCCGTGCGGTCAATGGCCAAAGAGAGGGCCTTGCGCACCGCGAAATCGGTCAAGAACGGGTGCGGGTTGGGATCCTCCTCCGTCCACACGGAGCGCTTATCGCCAAGGACTGGATCGGGATTCGTGAAATTAATCGCCAAATGCTCGATCAGAGGGCCATACGCAACGATAACCTTGGCTTTTCCAGCCAACTCCATTGACCTCAAGACCTTCGGCTCAACCTGTACCCAGGGACTGAGGTCTGCTTCTCCTGTCTCCAGCACGGTGCGGGCCGCGGCCACTGCGTCACCCGTAAGTTTCCAGATGACTTCCGAGAAATACGGCTTGTTAGCGTCGCGGTAGTTTTCATTGACTTCGTAGACGATCACATCATTGGGTCGGAATTCTTTTACCTTGTAGGGACCCGTGCCCACCGGGTAAAAGTTCTGCTCCGTGCACTCTTGGGCTTTTGAACCTAGACAATCTGCAAATTGAGCTTTCTGAAGGATCGGCACTGTCGCATGCTCGTGAGGGACCGCCATAGGGACGGAGAAATTCACTTTCACCGTGAGCTCATCTAAAGCCTCGACGCTCTCTATATCATGTAGGCGGTCTAGGAAAGAGCAGCCCACGTCCGGGTGCAAGCAGTATTCTGCAGTGAAGACCACGTCTTCCGCCGTAAAAGGTGTCCCGTCAGACCAAAGAATGCCCTCTCTCAACTTCCAGGTGATGCTCCTTAAATCCTCGGCGACACCACCGTTTTCCAACGTAGGGATCTCCTGGCCTAACCTGGGCACCAATTCACCAACTTCGTTGAGATGGGCCAGAGGTTCCAATACGAAATAGGAAGCATCCCTAGCATTCCCACCGCCAAGATGGGAATTCATGATCTCTGCTATTTGCCACGACACGATCGTCAGGGTGCCCTGTGTGCCGCGAGAAGTTACTAACTTCTCAACCTCCTCAACGACCGTCTCTGTCTTAACGACCGTCTCTTTGACGACATGGGTGACCTCGACAGTCTCGCCCTCGCAGGCTGTCAGGACTATCGAGCCAACAAACACTATCAAGACAAACAGAGCGAACTTTTTGTTAGACATTTTTATCTCCTTTGACAACTTTTTTATTTTGCGAGAAAATTCTCGAGTTCCAATCTTCTTTGAATCAGAGGTCAGATGACCTGATTTCGGTACGAGAACCGCTTCAGATGGTGCCTTTGGGACAGTTGGCCTCCAACTTCAAGCCATCAAAGAGCAACTCGTGGAAAAAGTATCAACCTATTTTGAACCATCCCCCCTTTTTTGCTGGACATACACTTTCCTGAACACCTGCTTTTTCGTTTTTTCTGTACATCACCTCCTCGTCCCTCAGCAGACTTCACGGGATGATGACGTCATCCTTACCGCTGAGCTGCCGCAGTAGTTCCAGGCGAGTCTTCGACTCACATCAACGAAAGGTCCCGGACCCGGGTTAATATGGGAATTCTACTCCCATCGCTGCGATCTCGTCCTTCACCTTCTTGTACATATCCAGATACCATGGACTGGGTCGGGCGGTGCGGACGTCGTAACATTCCTGGAAGGGCTTACCCTTGGGAGCGTCGGCTATGTGGTCCTCGTACTTGGCCAGCAGTTGGTTGACAATCTCGTTGGCCTGAGCCCGAGTCATCCCCTGCCGCGCCACTGCGTGTCCCACCTCGCACGCCATGCGCGCCTCCAACGGCGTGGCATAGTTGCGATATTTATTGTGAGTCGGCGCCGCTTCCCACAGGTGCCCGCCGGAAACCACGCTGGCCAGCCCGTGAGCCGCCGCCTCGTACAGCACCATTTCTGTGCCCGGGCCGGCGTTGAGAAAACCATTCGATGTGGATAGCAGGCGGCTGTTGCGGCTCAGCGCCTGATACTTCATACTGACCAACCACAACATCTCTCGCCCGCTGTTGGAGGTAAAGTGCAGGTGGAAGGGAAAGCTGTTTTGGAAATTGGCCTGATAGATGGTCAATCCCACCAGGTGGTAAGCCACCTCCAGGATCGCCGTACCCTCGGCGCGACCGGCATAGCCACCGTAAATGGCCCCACTCAGGCATCCAATGGAGCATCCGAACTGCATACAGTGAGCGATCTTGTTCAGCAGCTCGTTGTCAATCTTGAGCTCGGTCAGTATGCCGATGAGCCGTCCGTCGGTGTGGCGTACCCCCCACTCGTCGTTGCTCACGGCGATCTGTCCCGTGTCCGACTGGGCTGTGCCCACGGCCACCAGGAAGAGGCCCGGTCGTCCCGCCAGCTTGGCCGCCTGACGCAGAGTCATAGCATGTTCTACCACTCCGGCCATCTCTGTCGGTGTGCCGGACTTGATCTTGAGCCCCATGCTTTCCTCCAGGATTGGCGCGCACACACCGTCGGCCAGTGGCTCCTGGATGTAGGCGATGGACATCGGCAGGAACATCTCCTCGTCGCAGGTGATGTCGGGGCTGAAGATACAGAAGGGTGGCTTAGCGCCTTCCACACCACGCTGCTCCCACAAGCGGGTATCCTTCCCTGCGCCGACGAGGTAACGCCCAGGAGCGTGGTACAGCGCCTCTTTCAGCTCCGACTCGTCCACCATAATCCGGCGGTGGGTGTCCACGTTTAGCACACCCACCTCCAGAAAGAACTCCACCGCTGCCTGCCAGACACGGTCGGCCAGGTCATCGTCAGCAGGTACCGGCGTGTCCGGGTCATACTTGATGCCATACTTCTCAATGACATCCTTCATCTTGGGCATGAAAATCTTATAGAGAAAGTCGTCATCCTCGCAAAATGGGCCGGTGTTGGCCCGCTCCATGATCTCCCACATCTTGTACGGCGGCATCTCACATCCTCCTCTCTGCCATCACACGTTCCAGAATCTCAACGGCCACCCCTGCGTTCTCGCCCCAGCTATCAGCGCCACATTCCTTCACCCACTCTCGAGTCACCGGGGCTCCGCCGAGGATCACGTGGTACTTCTCGCGGACACCCTTCTCTTTGAGAAACTCGATGATTTCCCTCTGGCCGGGCATAGTCGTACTCATCAGCGCAGAAGCGCCGATGATATCGGCATGCACTTCCTCGGCCTTGCGTACAAAGTCCAGGGCATTGACGTCAGCCCCCAGGTCGTGCACATCGAAACCTTGCACCTGGAGCAAGGTGATGACAATATCCTTGCCGATCTCGTGCATATCGCCTTCAACAGTGCCGATGACCACGGTGCCCTTCTTCTCTGTGGGTGTGGCCGACTTCTGAATCTCCGGCTCCAGTTCCCTCATTACCGCCTGCATGGCCTGAGCAGCCAGCATCATCTCCGGCAGGAAGATCTCCATGCGGGCGAACCGGTCACCGATCTCGCGCATCCCGGCAGTCAGCGCTTCAATGATCTCATCTACGGGGATTCCTTCCTGGATCGCTTTCCCTGCGGTGGCAACAGCCTCACGCTCTTCTCCCTCCTGTACAGCCTCAACCAGCTTTTCTAGCATAGCCATAGTGCATCATCCTCCAGTTGCTATGAATTCCAGTACATCGTATGTATTGTTGATCTTAACGGCTCTACGCGGATTCGAGGGGTAGGGAAGGCATTTGACCCACTCGAACGCTAGAATGCGCCAAGAACAGGGCGGGTTCCCCCACTTTGGGCCTAAAAGGTCGTCAAATATGGGATAGCGTGGTTTTTACCCCACGAATCCACGTAGAGCCATCTTAACTATCGAACGAACCATTGAATCCACTCCCACTCCATCAGCGTCTGGAAGCGGACGTTCGTACTATCAGAAAGACTCTCGAAGAATCAACCCGTTGCGCGCCTCACAACCTCGTCTAGTCGCTTTTGGACATCAGGCAGCAGCGGCTCCGGCTGATGCTCTGCCAGAATCTCGTCCACTCGTTCGCTGGCCCGCTGGCGCAGCGTCTTGCTCCCGGCAGCGACCCAGTCTTCGTATTTGCCGGTATCAAGCAGTTTGGGATACCATTCTTGCCGGTAGTGCCTCAGCGTGTGCTTGTGGTCGAGGTAATGACCATGCGGGCCAACCTCATCAATGACGTCCAGGGCCAGTGTCTCCTCGTTGACCTCCACCCCGCCCATGAACCGCCTGACGAATTCGATCAGCTCATCGCAAATCACCAAGAGTTCGAGCGAGTAGCAGTCTGCACGCCCTGTGTACCCTATGTCGTGTACGATATTGGCCCCGCTGAGGGCTTCGATGAGCAGCGAGAAGGCAGCCTGCGCCCCCGCCTGCTGGTCGACGACTTTGGCGCCAGTGGCACCGCCCAAGCCAAACGCCGGCAAGTCATAGTAATGGGCCATCTCCGGACGTGCGCCGAGCAGTCTCGGCCTGCCGCCGCTGCCACCGTGAGTGAGCATGCCGAAGACGTGGGCATAACCGCCGCTGACGATCACCGGCGCGCCTTCCCGCTTCAGTTGCGCCAGCAGCACACCCACCAACTCACCCGCGTTGGCCAGCGCCATGGCACCCGCCGCCGTGACCGGCCCAGTGGACCCTCCACTCACCACCATACAGTAGATGCTGGGCAATCCTTTCTCAGCCATAAACAAGAGCCTCTGCAGCGACTCTGCATTGTGGCGCAGTGGGTGAACAATGTTGATATAGCAAACGGAACTGGGGTCGCGACGCAGTTCCTCCGCACCGCCCGCCACTATCTCGGACATCTCTACGGCGTCCTTGCACCCCTCAAGCTCGGGGGTCACAAAAAGGATAGGCTTGGTGCTGTTCATCAACATCGCCCGCATCTGGTAGCGATCCGCTACCTTCTGATCCTCGACTTCGGAGGCGATGCACAGGGACATCAGAAAGTCAATGTTGGGCAGTGCATCGCAGACCCGGATGCCCTGTTCGATGTAGTCCAGGGTCCCCCGACGCCGCTCACCCGTGCGATGATCCAGCACCCACAGGCAATCGGAGCCGGGGCCAAAGAATACATTGTTCCGCTCCAGAGGCATCACACGCCGGCCGTTGCGGTCGCATATTGTGATGTGCTTGGGAGCGATGGACAGCGCCCACTCAATCAAGCCCGGCGGAATGCGTACCCGATTCCCCTCGAAGACCTTGACGCCAGCTTTCTTCATCAGGTCCAGCGCTTCCTGATCGTACAGACACACCCCGGTACGATCCAGGATCTCCAGGCTGGCGTGGTGGATGCGCTCCAGTTGATCATCGGATAGTCGCCTGAACTGTGGCGTTCTGTATTCCATATAGTTACTCTGGGTAATCATTCTGTCACCTCCTCAAGATGAACTACGTTAGACCTACGCAATCAAGCTGCGGGCGATCTCCACTGCGCTGGCCGCGTCGCTTGCATAGCCATCGGCACCGATCTGCTGGGCAAACGCTTCTGTCACCGGCGCGCCGCCGACCATGACCTTGACCGTATCACGCAGCCCTGCTTCCTCCAACGCATCAATGGTAGCCTTCATATTGACCATCGTCGTGGTGAGGAGGGCGCTCATCCCCACAATCTTGGGGTGGCGTTCGTGGCGTTCGCGCACAGCCTCAACGAACACGCCTGGACCCACGTCTGTTCCCAGATCAACCACCTCAAAGCTCGCACCTTCCAGCATCATCCCGACGAGGTTTTTGCCGATGTCGTGCAAGTCGCCCTCCGCCGTGCCTATGATGCACGTGCCCACGTACGCCGCATCACTCCCAGTCAGCAGCGGTCGCAGGACACTCACACCAGCTTTCATGGCCCGCGCCGCCATGAGCACCTCGGGCACGAAAAGCTCACCGGCCTTAAAGTCCTGGCCCACCTGATCCATACCGGGCATGAGAGTGTCCGATAGGATCTCTTCAGGACCCATACCTTGGTCCAGCGCCTGCTGCACCAGTTGGGCAACATCTTCTTTCTCGCCCTGATACAGTTTCGATGCAATTACCTGCCGTATGTCGGTCATCTCTCTAATCTCCTTGTTATGTTTTAGGGACACACCCATTTCTCTCGTCCACTAGACTCACAGTTGCGGGACAGCCCCGGACTTTCACCGGCGTTCCCCTGATTACCCTGTCTTGTAGACAGGAACCTTTATCGTTCGATTGTAAATTCCTAATCTACACTACGTCCTCGGGACATCACGACTGGGGAAACCGCTTCTCGAAAACGACCGCGTCCCCCTCCTTCCGCTGCCCTAGCCAGCAGAAGAAGTTCTCATCGTCCCGCTCTGGGTAATCAACTCTGCTGAACAAAAAGCCGCGGCTCTCCTTGCGCTCGATCGTCGCCCGCAGGATCATCTCCCCATTTTCGATGATGTTCCTCACCTCCAGACAATGAGTCATCTCATGCGGGTTGGCCGCTACCAAACGCATCGTGTCCTTCAAATACGCCAGGCACTCCAGCCCCCGCTTGGCCATCGTCTCTGACTTGATGTTCGTGTTATAGTGGCTCATCGTGTTCTGGATGAACGCCTGCGC
>DAOUEC010000216.1:0-6048 GCA_034430655.1 Anaerolineae bacterium | reverse complement strand
CTTCGCCTACTTCGTGATGGTGCCGGCGGCGATTCCTTTCCTGCTGGGGTTTCTTTCCGACGTGATCCAGCCAACCTGGATGGTAGACGAGTACATCCCCTTTATCACCTCGTTGGTCTTCTGGGTGGGTGTCAGTTTTGAGATGCCGCTGCTCCTCTACTTCCTGGCCTGGTTGGGCCTGGTCAATGCCGGATTATTGCTCAAGGGCTGGAAGTTCGCTGTCGTGGGCATCGCTATCCTGGCTGCGGGCATCACGCCCACGCCTGACCCCTTCAATATGATGTTGGTGATGCTGCCGTTGCTGTTGCTATATTTCCTGGGGGTATTTCTGGCCTGGGTGGCGGGGCGACAGAAGCGCAAGAGAGACGACGTCGCGTGATCTACTTGGCTAAGGCCAGGTCGTCGCGTCAGCGAGCATCCCCGGCTTGAGCGCGTGGTCAGGGTTGGGTATGTGCACCTTGACGGCGAAGACCAGGTTGACACGTTCCTCACTGAGGAAGTGGTTAGTTCCTTTGGCTTGGCCCGGTTGTAGAACTTTCCCACGCGGAAAGTACAGCAAGTATATACAAGGAGAGCAAATAGTTGCGGAGGTGAACATGAACATGAATCTATTTGAGCAGATGGTGGAAGCCACTATAGAGGGGGATGAAGCGCGGTGCGTGGCCCTGGCCCAACAAGTCGTGGACGAAGGAGTGGACCCAGTGGAGGCCATCAACGAGGGTTTTACGAAAGGGATGGTCATCGTTGGCGAAAAGTTCGAGCGGATGGAGTATTATCTGCCTGACCTCATGCGCTCTGCCCAGGCAGTCAACGGCGCAATGGAAGTGCTCAAACCACATTTGTTGGAGCACGATGACGGTGGAACCCAGGGCGCAGTCGTTTTGGGGACGATCCAGGGCGACTTGCACGACGTTGGCAAAAACATCGTCAAAATCATGCTCCAGGCGTCCGGCTTTACGGTCCACGACCTGGGCGCGGATGTGCATGTCCGCCGTTTCATCGAGGAAGCGGAAAAAGTTGGCGCCGATATTATCGCCGCCTCGGCCATTCTGACCACTACTATGGCTTATATGCCAGACCTTGTGGATCTATTGACCGAGATGGGGGTACGGGACAAATACCGCATCATGCTCGGCGGCGGGCCGGTGACCCCTGATTGGGCGACCGAGGTCGGCGCTGATGGCTATGGCGAGAATGCGACGGAGGCTGTTGAGGTTGCCAAACGTCTGATGCAGGAAAAGCGGGGAGGAAAATAAGATGATTACCTTCTGGGATGTGGTCGGACGCACCGAGACCGGTCCGTATATGAAAGAAGAGGAGTTTGATTGGCAGGTCGGGCTGGCGGCGAGCAAGCTGGTGAAAAAGTACGACATCCGGTACGACCCGGAACAAGTCGTCCCAGCGGACGACGATCTGGCGGACCGGGTGTACCAGGCGGGCCTCGATCTGTTCCTGGAGTTGGGAATCTATTGCCGGGACACAAATCGCCTGATAAAGTTCACCCGCGACGAGGTCGAGTGGGCTTTGAAGTATGCCCCAACCACCATCACTTATGGGCAGGGGCGGGATCAGGCAGTGATGGTCTACCGGGGTGTCGAGGATTCCACGCCGCCCTTTTGCCTTTGCACGCCGGTCGGCACATCGGTGGCCGAGGAACGTTTCGTCCAGAT
The DNA here is from genome assembly GCA_034430655.1 of Anaerolineae bacterium. Taxonomy (GTDB): domain Bacteria; phylum Chloroflexota; class Anaerolineae; order B4-G1; family B4-G1; genus JAUWNP01. Next base: position 4,378 of record DAOUEC010000216.1, on the reverse strand, counting down.
GGTGCAGAGCTATGCCCAGGAACCGCTCGCCGATACCTTTTCCAGCGCCTTCAGTCAGACGGTCCACGGTCGCCCGATCAAGTCAGGCACGCCGCAGGAGGTGGAGGCGGCGATCTGGAACGTGATCAAGCTGCGGGAAGCGGCCCGAGCGGCCGGGCGCCCGCAGATCGGCATCCACAACCTGGTCTCCAACGCCGAGCGGACCGACGCCATCCTGGCGGCCGTTCAGGCGGATTTTGGCGCCTTGCCCAACGATGGGCTGGCCGTCGCCGCCACCGCCGAACTAAAGATTGACTACGAACGGGTGAAAAAGGTCGCCTTTATGCGGCACAGCGGGCACAACAAATACGGGTTGTACGGCGCGTTGATGGGCGGCTATGCCGGCGGGCCGGAAGCGACGGCCATTGTCCACGTGGCCTATCACTTTTTGGGTCTCCTGGCCTTTGAGGCGCAGTGTCACTGCGGCTTTCCGATTCACCTGATGCAGAGCTGCAACTCGACGCGCAATCTGCTGTGGTTGATCAGCGTCGGAACGCAGGCGTTGAGCCGCAACACACGTCTCCTGGTCAATATCAGTCCCTTTACCGCCGCCGGGCCATGTACCGAGATGGTGGTGGACGAGATCGTGGCCATCGTCGCGGCCTCCACCGTGTCGGGAGCTGACCTGGACCTGGTGGCAGTGGCCCGCAACAAGCATCCCGAGCGCGCCACTGGGATGGAGGCGCGCATCGGGGCCGAGGCGGGTCACGTGGTCGCCTGGCAGGGAATGACGCGCGAGCAGGTCAACGAGATCGTAAAGCAACTGCTGGCCGGGTACGAGGACAAGATCGAGCAAGCACCCCTGGGCAAACGGTTTGACGAATGTTACGATCTGGAAATACTGCAGCCGACCCAGGAGTACCTGGACCTGTATGAGCGGTGCAAAGAGAAACTGAGCGGGTTTGGGCTGGACTATTCACTGTTGTAACCCTGGCCTCAATGGTCAGAGATTTCTACGCGGCGATGTGAATTGGGGTTATGGGCTATCCCACGCCGGAGAAACCCAAGAACTTGGCTTAGGATCGCTCGTGGAGTAGTTGTGGGGATCGCCCAACACTGACGCGTGATCTCGTTCGCAGACAACTTATGTGAGGAGAGATGAAAGTCATCAAGACAATCTGTGGCATGTGCGGTGGGGACTATTGCGGCATTGATGTGTACGTGGAGGGTGATAAGATTGTCAACATCAAAGGTACGCAGGAGCATCCACACAACCGGGGCCGGCTATGTCCGCAAGCACGGGCGGCGATTGAACTAGAATACGACCCGCAGCGGTTGAAGTACCCGATGAAGCGTGAGGGTGACTCGTGGCAGAGAACCTCGTGGGATGAAGCGCTCGACATCATCGCCGAGAACTTGAGCAGAATAAAGGATAGATACGGCGCACAGGCATTGGCTATTCACGAGGGCGAATCTCTTGAGCAGTTCATACGGGACGGATGGGCGCGGCGATTCATGAACTTGTACGGCACACCCAACTGGGTCCAGAATGACCACATGTGTTATTTGCCCTCCGTTATTGCAGAGCACCTCACCTATGGCATCGAAGAGATTGATGGGTTCGAAGGAGAACACGCGCGCTGCATCTTGCTCTGGGGTGCCAATCCGGTGACCAGCCATATCACCACCCACTGGCGCTATATAACCCAGGCCCGGAAGCGCGGGGCTAAACTGATCGTCGTTGACCCGCGCTTTAGCCGATCCGCGCAAAAGGCGGACATCTATGCACCGATTCGGCCCGGTAGCGACGTTGCGCTGGCGCTAGGTCTCATCAATTTCATCATCACCGAGAAACTGTACGATGCCGATTTTGTGGAACGATGGACCACGGGGTTTGATCAGTTAGCCGAGCGCGTCAAACCCTTCACGCCGGAAAAGGTGGCGAACATCACGGGCGTACCAGCCAAAGACATCCAACGGATCGCTGAAACCTATGCCAACTGCAAACCTGGTTGGATGGATGCCGGCAATGCCCTGGAGCACCACTCAAATTCCGCGCAGACGTTACGGGCCTTGATGATCTTGAGGGCATTGACGGGAAACATCGACGTGCCTGGAGGCCACGTACTGATCAACCCACTTCCATTGACGGACGTAAAGTTGAGGGAGAAAAGACCCACCGGCTTGCAGCCCCTGGGAACGGAAAAATATCCCCTGTTTGTGGAGTACGGCGATTTCGTTCCCGGCGATGTGCTGATAGAGACCTTGCACACAGGCAAACCATACCCCATCAAGGCGATGTTGTTGGGTGGAGGGAACCCCGCCATCACTTGGCCCAACAGCCAGCGGGTTGAAGCCGCCTTCCGGCGTCTGGATTTTATGGTGGTGATGGATCTGTACGTGACCGCGACGGCCGGCCTGGCGGACATTGTGTTGCCGGCGGCTTCCCAGTTCGAAAAGGCGCAGCTCGTTGCTTCCACTGCTCCGTATGGCGTGGACAAGCCTGCGTGGTATCTTTGCCTGCGCAAGCAGATCATTGACCCCGGCGAACGAAGGTCGGATTGGTGGTTCTGGAAGGCACTCGCGCATCGGATGGGGTATGGGGTCTATTATCCCTGGGCGGACGAAAAGGAGGCGATTGATTATCAGCTCAAGCCGTTGGGGATCACGGTGGCGGACCTTGAGGCTAACCCGGCTGGTATGTTCTATGGGGAGCCACCCAGATACCGGCGCTACGAGAAAGAGGGCTTTCGGACGCCGACTGGAAAGGTAGAGCTTTATTCCCACGTCCTGGAGGGGTATGGATACGACCCCCTGCCGCATTACGAGGAGCCGATCGAAAGTCACGCCCGCGCGCCGGAGACGGCAAAGCACTATCCATTGATCCTGAATGCCGGCCGCAAGGTGTCAGTTTATACCCACTCGCGGCATCGCAGTCTGCCGCGCCTGCGGAAGATCGAGCCGGAGCCGCTTGCCGAGGTGCATCCCACGACGGCGCAGGAGTATGGTGTTAGCGATGGAGACTGGATCGTCGTCGAGAGTCTGCGAGGGGCCATTGAGATCACGGCCCACGTGACTGAGGGGATCGTGCCTGGGGTGGTGAACCTGCTGCACGGCTGGGAAGAGGCGAATGCAAACGTGTTGACAGATCACCAGAACTGCGATCCGATCCTTGCCACTCCGTCGTTGCGATCGGGCCTGTGTAGGATAAGGGGGAAGAAGGGATAGCGGGTCAAGTCAAATGAGAGTGTTACCAAAGGTCTCGATTTTCCACTGGCTGAAGCAGCGGGTGTTCCTCTTTCGCTCGCCCTGGAGAGACATCGTGCAATTCATCCTCCTGATTGCTGTGATCGCCTGGCTCATGTCGATCAGCACCTCTAGACTCGGTTACTACTGGCAGTGGTACCGCATTCCCCGCTATCTGTTCAGAATTGAGGATGGCCGTCTTGTTGCCGGCCAACTGATCCAGGGACTGCTATTTACCTTTAGGATTTCAGGCATCAGTCTCGTACTGGTCTTTGCCCTCGGGCTAGGGACGGCCCTGGTGCGGTTGTCCAGCTCCTTTGTGGGCAGGCAAAGGTCTTGGCCACGGTCAAAGACTACTTTCCCAGATACCAGTGGGGCATCATTTTTGCCCACACCGAGCTGCTCGAGGAAAACCTCGATCTCGCTCGCCGGGCTATGAACGGTTTCCGTCGGTCCTGCCGGGCGATCAAGGAGAATCCGGAAGAGGCGGCTGCCTTCGGCGCCCAGGTGTTCCGGCTGAAGACGGAGGTATTTCAGCGGGCCATGATGCGAGGACTAGAGACCTGGGAGCTCGATGCCCAGCTTGACATGGAGGGAATGGAGAACTGCCTGGGCATCCATGAAGAGATCGGCGCAATTCCTGCGGAACTGGACCTACCGGCGATGGTTCAGCAGTTGTAGGAATCTTCGTGGGGAGGCATGCGAGTGTGGACAGCGGATCGGGCTAGAGCTTTTCTAGCCGCACGGGCACGAAGGTGATCAGGGGAAACTCGCTTATCGGGCCTTTTACGAGGAGTGCAGCAGGTCCATCAGTTTTTCCCGCACCCGTTTCTGCATTTTCTTCGCTCCTGAATTGCGCCACTCTTCCAGAGCAACGCGCCGAAAAAGGGCTGGCTGCCACATCGCTGTTCTCACGTAGCGCAGGGTGTGCTCGTCCATAAGGAAGGAGTGATCTTTGTAGGCTCTGCGGGTAACTTCTACAGCCAGAGTATCCTCGTTGACTTGAATTCCGGCAGCAAAGATTTCGACCTGTGCAATTAGACTGAGGGGCTGAAGCTAAACGACAAGGTGCCAGTCTGGAACCACCGCTTGTACTCCTGGTTCCTGACTAGAGCGGTGACAGCAGCAAGAGCAACCGAGCCAGGTTTCGACC
>DAOUEC010000215.1:0-11856 GCA_034430655.1 Anaerolineae bacterium | reverse complement strand
TCACGGCTACCTGCCGCTGCTGGGCACCGACGGTGCCATCCGGGGCCAGGTGAAGGCCGGTATCGCTTCGTACAAACGGCTCTTTGGGCACGCCCCCCGCGCTATCTGGCTGCCCGAGTGCGCCTACCGCCCCGCCTACGTCACCGATGGTGGCAGCGTGCGGCCGGGGCTCGAAAGTTTCCTGGCCGCTGAGAACCTGGGTTGCTTCTTCGCCGAGACACACACGATTGAGGGGGGGCGGCCGGTGGGTAAGGCAGCCGGCGACGCCATCGGCCCCTACGGAGCCATCGCGCGTAACTACGTCCTCCCGTTGGAGCAATTTGAGTTGCCCGACCGCCCGCGCTCCACCTACCGCCCCTACTACGTCGTTAACACCACTCCCGGCGTAGTCAGCGAGCACTCCGGTGTCGCCGTTGTCGGGCGCAACAACCGCACTGGCATGCAGGTATGGTCGGCCGATTGGGGCTATCCGGGCGACTACGACTATCGCGAGTTCCACCAGAAAGACCACATTTCGGGGTTGCAGTACTGGCGTGTGACCGGCGCGCGGGTGGACCTGGGACACAAGGACTGGTACCATCCCGACTGGGCACAGTACAAGGTTGGCGAGCATAGCCGCCACTTCGCCTGGCTGGTGAGCGACCTATTGGCCCAGTATCACGCCGAAACGGGGCGGTTTGGCCTCATCGCCTCCAACTACGACACCGAACTCTTCGGCCACTGGTGGTTCGAGGGAGTGGGTTGGATCGGCGAGGTGCTGCGACTGCTGGCCGAATCCGATACTGTTCAACTGATGACCGCCAGCGAGTATCTGGAGGCCCATCCACCCGAGGAGGTGCTGGCGCTCCCTGAGAGTTCGTGGGGGATGGGCGGCGGTCACTGGACCTGGGATAACCCGGAGACGCATTGGATGTGGGAGCCGATACATGAGGCCGAAGCGCAGATGGAGCAGATTGCAAATTCGAGATTGCAGATTGCAGATTCTGACGAGACGGTCGTATTGAACCAGGCGGCGCGGGAGTTGCTGCTGCTGGAGGCGTCCGACTGGCCCTTCCTCGTCACCACGGGCCAGGCGCGGGAATACGCCATCCAGCGCTTCACCAGTCACGTAGAGCGGTTCGAGCGGCTGGTCGCCAGTGTAGAGGCAGGCCGGCCCGACCGGGCACTGGCCGAGGAATTGTGGGAGTTGGATAAGGTCTTCCCGGATGTGAACTATCGTTGGTGGGCAAAATAGTGAGGGCACAAAGCATGTCTGTGAGCAGTGCGATGAGTCATTTACCTCTTTTTGAGACGGCGAAAGACATTGCAACTCACTTTGAACCAAGTGCTGAGATAGTGCTTTACCACGGTGACGCAAGTGAACTCATTAGTACCTTGCCTGACGATTTTGTAAAGCTCATCGTCACTTCCCCACCCTACAATTTAGGCAAGGTCTATGAAAGCCGCATCCCCATTGAAGAATATTTGGAAACACAGGCACAAACCATTGCAGAACTTGTTCGAGTGCTCCGGCCAGATGGAAGTATTTGTTGGCAAGTTGGGAACTTTGTGAAAGACGGGGAAGTGTACCCACTCGATATCCACTATTATCCAATCTTTAAGAGTCTCGGCTTGTTCTTACGCAATAGAATTATCTGGCACTTCGGACACGGCTTGCATGCCTCAAAGCGGTTTTCCGGCCGTTATGAAACCATTCTGTGGTTCACAAAAAGCGAAGACTATACCTTCAATCTTGACGCAGTTCGAGTGCCTTCAAAATATCCAGGGAAGCGCCATTACAAAGGCCCGAACAAAGGGAAACCATCTGGAAACCCCAAAGGAAAAAACCCCTCAGACGTTTGGGAAGGGTTGGTAAAAGAATGGGAAGAAGGTTTTTGGAATATCCCCAACGTGAAGTCGAACCACCCAGAAAAGACAATCCATCCTTGTCAATTTCCTGTTGAACTTGTCGAACGGTGTATTCTAGCATTGACATGTGAGGAGGATTGGGTCTTTGACCCTTATGCAGGCGTGGGTTCAGCATTGATTGCCGCTATCAAGCATAATAGACGGGCAATGGGCAGTGAGAAAGAGTGTGTTTACGTTGATATCGCTCGTGAGCGTATAGTCTCTTACTTCAATGGCACGCTTCGCCTCAGGCCGATGGGCAAGCCCGTTTATCAACCCACAGGCAGTGAGAAAGTATCCCAAATACCGCCAGAGTGGGAAAACGCCACTCAAAGGAGACTTCTGGAAAAGAAGGAGGAATACGAGTGAAAATCAGCGGGGTTTACTCCTTCAAGCATGGGAAAGAGATCATTGAAGCAGAGTTCGCTTCTGAACTACAGGAAATCAAACAGGTAATCGCCGCTGTAGATGGCACAAAGCATAAAACCAAGGTCAGTAGAGAGAAGACGATGCCCGGACGGATACTGTATGAGCCGAGCTCTCTAAACAGGGCTTTCGAGCGGGAATTTGAAGCTCTAAACTGGCAATCTAAATACAAAGTCCCTTGTGAGTACCCAACCGAATACTATACTTCAGATTACACGCCGCCTGCTTCGCTCACAACGGCATCCCGAGAAATGGACTTCGTCAAAAACAGGGTGGGCGTAGAGGTTCAGTTTGGGAAGTATGCTTTCATGGTCTATAACGTTTGTGCAAAAATGACAATATTCCACAATCACGGTGCCATTGATGTGGGAGTTGAAATAGTTCCCCTCAAAGAATTAGCCAGTGAGATGTCAACAGGGGTTTCCTACTTCGAACAGTTCGTATGGGATTTGGAACATCGGGGGGTGGCTGACATTGATATACCTGTTCTCGTTTTAGGAATCACGGTATGAAGTTAGCAATGCACAACCGCTTAAGCGACCTGAGAAAGTTGACGGCGCATAGGTGCTGACAACCGAGGGAGCGGCAGAACCCAGCGCCTGATTGCCCAATTATCGCCCGAAAACGCACACTTGTCCTGAAGGAGTCAGGCCATGACCGAAAAGCCGCTTAAAATCCTGTTTCTCGCCGCCGAGGCAGTGCCCTTCGCCAAGGTGGGCGGGCTGGCCGATGTGGCTGGTTCGCTGCCCAGGGCCATCCGCGCACTGGGCCATGACGTGCGTCTGATGATGCCGCGCTACGGCACTATCCGCAGCGACCAGTTCCACTTTGAGAAGATTGGAGAACCCTTCCCTATACCGGTCGGGCCTGGGGAGGAGCACGCTCACCTGATTGGCAGCACCCTTGATGATGGAGTCCCCGTCTACCTCATCTGGAATGAACTGTACTTCTCCTCCCGCGACCGCGTCTACGGCTTCGATGACGACGCTCAGCGCTTCGCCGTCTTCGGGCGCGCCTCCCTCGCCGCTCTCCACCTTTTGGGCTGGAAGCCGGACGTGATACACGCCAACGACTGGCACACGGGCATCGTGCCGACCTGGCTGAACACGGATGGCCGGAAGGATCCCTTCTACCGTGACATCGCCACTCTCTTCACCATCCACAACCTGGCCTACCAGGGCATCGCCGGCCGGCTGATCCTGACCTTCGCGCAGATGGACTACGTGAAGCATCTGTCCGTCGAGCAGCCCGGGGCGGTGAACTGGATGGCACAGGGCATCGCGCACGCCGACCTGATCAACACGGTCAGCCCACGCTACGCGCAGGAGATTCTCACCCCGGAGATGGGGATGGGGTTAGACCCCTTGCTGCGAGAGCGGCAGGATCGGCTCTTCGGTGTGCTCAACGGCATTGACTACGAACAATGGAACCCAATCACAGACTCACATATCCCACACCGCTTCGACGCCGAGTCGCTTGATCTGCGGGCGGCCAACAAGACCGCCCTGCAGCAACAAGCGCGCCTTCCCGTGCGGCCCGATGTGCCCCTGGTCGGGATGGTCTCACGGCTGGACGAGGTCAAGGGAATGGACCTGATGGAGCCGGTGCTGGAATGGCTTCTGGAAAAAGAGGCCCAGTTCGTCCTGCTTGGCACCGGGATGCCCCAATACCACGAGATGTTCGAGCGCGCCCAGGCCCGCTTTCCCAACCGGATGCGTGCTTTCCTCAAGTTCGACGCCGTTCTGGCGCAGCGCATCTACGCCGGTGCGGATATGTTCCTGATGCCCAGCGGGGTCGAGCCGTGTGGACTGGGACAGATGATCGCTATGCACTACGGCTGCGTGCCCGTCGTGCGGGTGATCGGAGGCCTTGCCGATACAGTCACCGATTACACAGCCGAGCCAGGCTATGGCACAGGGTTCACCTTCGCAGACTACACCCCCGAGGCGTGCCAGGGCGCGCTGGAGCGGGCGCTGAAAGTCTACCGTAACAGGAAGGCATGGCGCGGGCTGCAGCAGCGGGGTATGGCGGCTGACTTCTCCTGGTCGGCCTCAGCGCGGGAGTACGTCAAACTCTACCGTCGGGCGATTGAATTGCACGGACACTGACCGGCTGATGCCAAGAATCACCCTCTCCCTCGCCGTCCACAACCATCAGCCTATTGGCAGCTTCGACTTCGTCTTCGCCGAGGCCTACGAGAGAGCCTACGAGCCGATGCTGGCCGCGCTGGAACGCCACCCTGGCGTGCGGCTGGCCCTGCACCACACCGGCCCCCTGCGTGACTGGCTCCTTGTCCACCACCCCGACCACCTGGCACGGCTGCGGGCGCTGGTGAGGGGCGGATATCTGGACATGGATTTTTTAATCAATGATCGTTACTACTCAGGCAGGCGGTTGAAACCGCACTTAGAGGGCTGAAGCCGGCTGTCCGCCTGCGCGGATAGGTGCGTCTGCGCAGGCAGACGCTCGGCTGAAAGCCCGCGAGAGGCGATTTCAATCGCTGAAAGAGGCAGCCTGAGTAGTTTGACAATGTCACATTAGCACCTGTTACTTGATGATCCGTTTGTGCGGCACTGTAGGAGGCGTCTCCAGACGCCGAAATCGGGTTCTGGAGAACCCTCCTACGGAAATGTGACATTGTCAAAGTAGTCACATCCTTGTTGCCCTGGCATTGGCTGGATAGCGCTGCGCTTGTGTGAGAGGAGTTTATTCATGGGGACATCCTGTCTAGCCGCACTGCTGCGAGCAACTGGAAAGGAGTAAATGTAACCATGCGACCCTGTCTGCAAATCCTATCCTCCGAGACCATTGAGCGCATCGTCTCCGAGGCCTACGACCTGCTGAGCGACCCCGGCGTGTGCGTCCACTCCGACCGTGCGCTGCACCTCCTGGCCGAGCATGGCGCGGAGGTGGACTTCGAGGCGCAGGTGGCGCGCATCCCGGCCGACCTGGCCTGCCAGGCAGTCGAGACTGCCCCCTCGTCGTTCCACCTCTACGACCTTGATGGCCAGCCTGTGGTGCACTACGGCGACGACGACGTGCACTTCGACCCCGGGTCGGCCGCCATCGAGATCCTCGACCACGGCGCCAAGCACTCACGCTCCCCCGTCACCGCCGATTTCGTGCGCTTCGTCAAACTGGCCGACGGGCTGGACACGTTAGACGCCACCGCTACCTCCCTCGTCTGCGCTGACGTTCCACAGGAAATTGCCGATCTGTACCGCCTTTACCTGGTTCTCCTCTACACCCGCAAGCCGGTCGTCACCGGCGCGTTCGCCGTCGAGACCTGGGGCACGATGAAAGACCTGCTGGTGACGGTGGCTGGTAGCGAGGAGGCACTGGCAGAGCGACCTGCCGCCGTCTTCGACGCCTGCCCCTCGCCACCGCTGCTGTGGTCGGAGATCACCTGCGAGAACCTGATGGACTGCGCCCAGTACCGGGTGCCAGCGGAACTGGTCAGCATGCCGCTGGCGGGAGCCACGGGGCCAGCGACCCTCCTGGGCGCGGTCGTGCAGCACACCGCCGAGAACCTGAGCGGCGTCACCATCCACCAACTGGTCAACCCCGGCGCGCCCATCGTCTGGGGCGGTTCGCCAGCTGCCTTCGACATGCGCACCGGCACGCCTCCGATGGGCGCTATTGAGACGATGATGATTGATTGCGCCTACGCCGAGGTGGGCAAGCATCTGGGGCTGCCCACCCACGCCTACCTGGGAATGTCCGACGCCAAGGTGGTGGATGCTCAGTGCGGGTTCGAATCGGGCATCGGCGCGGTGTTGGGGGCGCTGGCAGGCGTCAATATGATCTCCGGCCCCGGCATGCTCGACTTCGAGAGTTGCTTCAGCCTGGAGAAACTGGTGATTGACGCCGAGATCGTGGGAATGGCCAAGCGACTGGTGGCCGGCATGGTCGAGCGGGAGGCCCCGCTGGCACTGGAGGTCATCCGCCAGGTGGGACACGCGGGCCATTTTCTGAGCACGCCCCACACACGCCGCTGGTTCCGGGAGGAACTGTTCATCCCCAGCCCGGTGGTGGACCGCGATTTCCGCCGCGGCTGGGAAGCCAAGGGCAGCCTGGACGCCGCCGAGCGCGCCCACCAGCGCGTCGAAGAGATCATCGCCGCTTATGAGCCACAGCCCCCCCCCGCTGAGATCGTGCATGAACTGGAGGCGATCACCCTGCGCGCGGCACAATCCGCCGGAATGGACCGCCTCCCCAACCGCGAGTAACCAGCATAGAGCATCCAGCATCCAGAAACGAGGAGCCAAAATGAGCGAAACTCTGAAGCGACTACAAGAAACTGTCATCCTCGGCGAGCCCGGCGAGGCGCGGGAACTGGCGGCGCAGGCATTGGAGGCAGGCGTCGCGCCGCTGACCGCCATTGAGGAAGCGCTCAATCCAGGGATGCGGGTCGTCGGCGACCGGTTCGAGCGCGGCGAGTACTTCATCCCCGACCTGGTGATGGCCGCCGAGGCGATGAAGGGAGCGATGGCGGTCTTCGAGCCGGCGCTGATGGCGCGGCGGGAGCAGCGTCACGTGCCCGGCATCGTCGTCATCGGCACCGTCGATGGAGACATCCACGAGATCGGCAAGAGCCTGGTGGCGACGATGCTCAGCGCGGCGGGCTTTCAGGTGTACGACCTGGGGGTGGACGTGCCCGCCAGTGAATTTGTCGAGCGAGTGCAGGAAACCGGGGCGAACGTCGTCGGCCTCTCGGCGCTACTGACGACGACGATGCGCAATCAGGGCGTCGTCATCGAAGCGCTGAAGGAGGCCGGCCTGCGCGAGCAGGTCAAGGTCATCATCGGCGGCGCGCCGGCCAGCCCCGAATGGGCACAGACCATCGGCGCGGACGCCTACGCCGAGAACGCTAACGAGGCAGTGGCAGTGGTACAGGGGTTGCTGGGAAATGACAATGGGAGTAAAATGGGGGTCGGGAAGTGAGAAATGCAAACCGTTACGATGAAGATAACGGTACCAAGGGTTTTGCTCTCCCTGGGCTTGCGAAAAGAGCAGATACAGAACGAGGTTGAAAAGTGGTTGGTCATTTCTCTTTTCCGGGAGGGCAAGATTTCTTCTGGGAAGGCAGGGAGCCTGTTAGGAATTAGCCGCAGAGACTTCCTGGCTCTCCTAGATCGAGAGGGTATCGCCTATCTCGATTACTCGGATGAGGAATTGGAAGCGGAATTTGAAGCCGTGCGCGAGTTGGAAGTAGGCGAGGCTAAGGCGTGATCGTAGTATCCAACTCCACCCCGCTCATCAGCCTGGCCCAAATAGATCGCTTCTATTTGTTGAAGGAGATGTTTGGGAAGGTGTACATTCCGCAAGGTGTCTACGAAGAAGTCGTAATGGAGAAAGTGGGCAAGGCTGGAGCGAAAGAAGTCAGCTATGAGAGTAAAGCAAGAGGACATTCTATCCAGATTGGGAAGCGGAAACATCATCGTCGCCGACGGCGCGATGGGGACGATGCTTCAGACGGCGGGGTTGCCCGTCGGCATGTCTCCCGAAGGCTGGCTGCTGGAGAACGCCGACGCGGTGCGTGGCGTGCACCGCGCCTACGTCGAAGCCGGAGCCGATATGATCCTGACCTGCACCTTCGGCGGGACGCGGGCGCGGCTGGAGCGATCCGGTCTGGCGGAGCGCGTGGCCGAGATTAACCGGCGGGCGGTCGAGATCGTCCGTGAAGCCACTGGTGACAGAGCCTACGTGGCCGGCGACATCGGCCCGCTGGGGGAGTTCCTGGCCCCCCTGGGCAAGATCACCTACGAGCAGGCAGTGGAGATCTTCGCCGAGCAGGCTGCGGCGCTGGCGGAGGCCGGGGTGGACGTACTCTACATCGAGACCATGTCCGACCTGAACGAGGTGCGGGCCGCCGTCGAGGGGGCGCAGCAGGCCGGGTCCGGCATCCCCACCTTCGCCACCCTCTCCTTCGACAGCCACGGGCGGACGAACATGGGCGTGCGCCCGGAGCAGGCGGCGGAGACACTACTGGCGCTGGGGGTGAACGCCTTTGGCGCCAACTGCGGCGCGACGCTGGAGATGACCGAGGGGGCGGTAGCAAAGATGCACGAGACCACACCCCAGGCTCCCCTCATCGCCAAGCCGAACGCGGGCAAACCGCGTATGGTTGGGCAGGAGGTGGTGTACGACGCCACGCCAGAGGATATGGCGGAGTACGCCCGCAGGTTCGTCGCGCTGGGGGCACGGGTGGTGGGAGCCTGCTGTGGCTCGACCCCGGCCCACATTCAGGCCATCGCCCAGGCGGTGACCTGAGATCTGGAACCGTGAAATCCGAGGCCGTCGTCGTTACAGGTCTCAAGTTTCAAGTGAGCCGCGCCGCCGAGAGGACCCCCGAGTCGGCGTCGTGCAGCATCAACTCCACCAGTTGATCAGCGACGACGAAGGCCCAGGCCAGTCCCCGGCCTCCAAACCCCACTGCGAAGTGCACCCGCTGCAGGTCGGGTAGCCGGCCCAAAAGCGGCAGGCCGTCGGTGGTGAAGCCCATTGTTCCCGACCAACGGTCGGCGCTGCGCGTCTCTATCTCGGGGAAATGACGCGACGCGAAGCGGATAAGCCCGCCCTGCACCACATCGTCCGGCTCGTTCTCCTGGCTCGCCTCCCGGCGCGAGATGTGCGGGCGTCGCCAGCCACCCAGCAACAGCCGGCGGTCGGGCAACTGGCGGCAGTATTCGTGGCCGTAGTCGGCGTAACAAGGCTGCTCCAGCACCATCCCGCCCAGTGGCTTGGTGGCAAAGATGAGGCCGCGGGTGGGAGCGATTTTGTCGGTGAAGTAGAAATCAAACAGCGGAGCGTAACCGTTGATCGCCAGCACGACGGCACCGCAGAGCACGGTGCGGCCCCGTGCCCAGACTCGCACACCGTCCCCTTCTGGCTCCAGGTGGTAGACCTCGGTTCCTTCGTGGACGGCGACACCGCTGGTGGTCAGCAGGGCCCGGGTCAGCGCGGCGGCGTCCACGATCACGTCATCGGGCTGGCGCATGGCAGCGCGGAAACCCCGGTTCAAAGGATCACTGGAGCCGAACCAGGCATCGAAGCCATCCTCCCGCAGGAGTTCCGCCGATTCTCTCAGTGCATCCACCTCGGCCTCCTCGACGGCCAACGCGAGGCTGCCGGTGTGTTCGATGGGCACCTCCAGTCGCACAGCGGTCTCGACCAGCCGCTCTCGCCCCTCTACGGTGAGTGCCCAAATCTCCCGCGCCTTCTGGCGGCCATAGGCGGAGACGGCCCGATTGTAGTGACCTGCCAGGCCGGTGATCACCATCCCGGCACTGCGCCCGGTCGCGCCCCCCGCCACGCTCTTGGCCTCCAAGACCGCCGTATCGAACCCCTCCTGGGCCAGGCGCACAGCCACCGCCGCGCCCACCAGCCCCGCCCCGACGACGACCACGTCGCAGGCATCAGCCCGCTTTTGCTCTTGCCCGATCCACATTACCTACCTCCTGCCTCCTGTCCTATTTTACCCCAAACCGGGTTTCCGCGCCACCGCGGTCAGGACGTGGTAACGGTTGTCGGCGTAGGCGGTAGCGACACTGCCGAAGGTATCGCGGATGAAGTCGCCGTAGCGCAGAAAGCGATTGGCGACGAGAAAGAGACGGCCACCACGACGAAGCACCCGCGCCGCATCGCGCACGAACTGGCAGGCCACCTCGTAGTCCACCCCCACGCCCTGGTGGAAAGGTGGGTTGGCGACGACCACGTCGAAGCGGTGCCCTGAGCCTGCCGAAGGGACAGCAGAACCGCAGTCGGAGAGCAGTATCTCAGCATTGGCGATACCGTTCGCCTCCAGCGTGCGGCGGGCGGATTCGACTGCGCGCGCGTCGGCGTCCGCGAGCACAACCTGAGCAGCCCCTCCCCTGCGAGGAGAGGGAATGTTAACAGTGCGGCGAGCAGCCGCCAGCCCGGCCAGCCCCGTCCCGCACCCCAGGTCGAGCACGCGGTCGTGCGGGCCAATCTCCATCGCGCCTACCAGCGCCGCCGTCCCGTCGTCCAGCCGGTCCCAGGCGAAGACTCCGGGCTTGCTGACCAGCGTCGTCTCAATGCCATTCAGGGTGATGGCGCGTGCGACATAGCCATCTGCGAGGGGGAATGGTTGCAGTCCGGTGGGTCTGATAGCCATTGCGATGTGGTAGCCCTTCTTCTGCCGCACCACGCCGCACTGCCCGAACAGTTCACGGGCGTAGGTGATGGCCCCCTTGATCCCGACCCGCTTGTTCGCGACGAAGTAGAAGCGACCGCCCGGGCGGAGCACCCAGGCCACGCCACGGATGAACTCCTCCTGCACGGCCCGACCGCGCGGGAGGTGGCTCAGCACCAGGCCGAACGAGGCGGAGGACAGCCCGATTACGCCGTCGGCCAGACGCACCTCGGCGTTGGTGACGCCGTTGGCGGCCAGCGTGCGCTCGGCACAGGCCACCGCCGCCACGTTGCAGTCCACCAGCGTGACGTGGCCCTGCGGAGCCAATTGCGCCGCAATCGCGCCAATGACGCCCGTCCCGCAGCCCAGGTCGAGCACGCCGTCGCCCGGCTCAACCTCGGCCACCTCCAGCAGCGCCGCCGTGCCCGGATTGAGCCTGTCCCACGACCAGATGCCAGGCTTGCCGACGACAGTGACCTCGTGGCCGCGGGCCTCGACGACGAACTGGCGGAAGGTGTAGTAGCCAGCCACGCTACCTCAGCACAGCCAGCGCCTCAGCCGGCGTCAACGTCTCCACCACGCCCGCCGCCCTTTCTCGCTGCTGCTTATCCCAGGTGATCAGACGTGCCCCTTCCCGCTGCGCCAGGGCTGTGTAGATCGCATCGCAACCGCGCATGCGGAACTCGGCGGCCAGACGAGCCGCGGACCCACTTAGCGCCCGATCCACCGTAATGAAACTGTGGCCCGGCAGCGTCCGCAGGTGAGCGGCTACACGATAGGCGAACTCTGCGTCGTCCAAACCACGTGCGAGGGCAGCCGCGACCTCCGGCAACAAGATCTCCGGGCACAACACAGGCACCCCACGCGCCGCCACCGCCTCAAGCAGGCGCACACTTTCGACGTGCTGCGCCTCCTGCCGTTGCAGGCGGCTCACGTATACGCTGGCATCAATGACGACCATCGCCTCACCGCCGCACCTCGGCCAGGAGTTCGAGCGCCGATTTGTCTGACCGCCATTGAGCGCTAACCTCTCGGCTCAGCCGTTCGAGTTCCTGCCAGGCCCGCTCGCCACTCTCTTCGTCGGTGATGGGAGTGATGCGGGCCGCCGGCCGCCCCCGGTAGGTGATGACGTATTCGACATGTTCTTCTCGCACCGCACGGACGATCTCGCTGATGCGGTTCTTCAGTTCACGGACTCCAACCTCCGGCATTGCCGCTCCACCTTTCAGAAATGTAGCCATACATTGTGACTACATTGTATCACGGTTGGCGAGGCCCGTCAAACGCGGTTGATGTGAGCGTCACACATTATAACCTGCTGCGCCGCTTTCACCCCGACGTGCGGTGGGTGGTGGGCCGCACGAAGGCCTGCGTCGAGAGTTGCCGGG
>DAOUEC010000214.1:0-7666 GCA_034430655.1 Anaerolineae bacterium | reverse complement strand
CGCCGAAGCAGGCGGCCGGTGCAGTACACTGGAGGGGGAGCCCTATCGCGTGGATTTGCCGGGCTGCCTGGCGACGAACGGCCTCATCCACGAGGAGTTGCTGGCTGCGTTGCATGGGTCTGATGTTCCTGCTGACTCGGGCAACTATGCCGGATCCATCTCTAAGCCCTCCAGGGCACGTAATTCCCGGTAGGTCAGCGTCCATACGCTGGACTTGAACACCTCCATCAGTCCGCCCAGGAACAGCCACGGCACCGCCACCACCAGGATGAAGATCGGTATGCCGACCGCGCCCGCCAGGATCCACGGCACTGCTCCCTCAGAGACCAGCCCGGCCAACCCGCCCACCAGGAGCGCTGGCAAACCACCCAGCACCACCCCCAGGATCAGCAGCAAGATTATGACGGGGATCATCACGATTATCCAACCGAGGCCCAGGCCAACCATGAGCAGCCACATGAGCGCCACGTCCTTCAGGTGCTGCCGCACTATGAAGTAGCCCTGACGAAGCGACTCGGTCACTCCTACCTCCTCCAGCGCGCACACTCGCCGGAAGAATTGCTTTAGCAGCGAGAGCACTGCGCCGACGAAGATGGCCAGCAGGACGAAGAGGAAGAACAGGCCAATTGTGGCAACCGTGCCGATCACCCCGGCGGCCGTACTGTCCGTAGCCCACAGCAGCAGCGGGGCGAACGCCAGCGCGGACAGCAGGATGAACACCACCGCCACTGGCAGGCCGATCAGCAGGTCAATCAGGAAGAGCCGCAACGCGGTGCGCGACCAACCCAGCCGGAACCCCTGGCACACACTGTGCTTCTCACCTGTCTCTTCGTAATCGTCCACCATCTGTATCAGCGCCGTCTCCGCCACGTAGCGAGCCACCACTGACGCGACGACCAGAATGACGATCACGCACGCCAGCACGACGCCAATGGCGACCAGAGTACCCGCGACTTGCGGTAGAATCTCCGGTATGGGGAACTTTCCGCCCGGTAAGGGAAAATCTTCACCACTGATATTGTACTGAACTTGACCCCCATTATTGCCGCCGCCCCCGTGTGCTGTGGTCAGCGCCAGGATGATGCCGAAGATCCATAGTACCCGATAGCGCCAGGTGATCTCCCAGGCTTGCTTCAAAATCTTCATGTGGTTCATTCTAGTTTGATCCTTTCGTCATTACCCTATCCGTTGCTGTCCTGGAAGCCGTGTTCTTACTTGGCGGTGAGCCCACCAACTGCCCAGCCAGCTCCAATACAGCAGGCCGATCACGGTCAGTGATACTAGATTCAGCGTGATTCCCCAGCCCAACGGCCCTCCGTTGCTCAGCAACCGCAGCATAATCCGGCCGACGTCGTTCAAGCCTGCGCCTGAGAGATTGAAGGTCTCGGCCAGCCACGGTCCTTGTTGCAGACCAGGCAGCAACCGCGCTGCCACGTCGCCTCCCAGGCCCATTCGGAGTGCACCCAGCAGCACCCCAGTCACGACGGACACTGCCTGGACGAAAGCCCAGGCGCCAAGCAGTCCCAGCGGCGCCAGTTGCCAACCGATCTCCAGCGTTCTCTGCCAGGCAGGCCGCTCAGGACGGCGTGGCAGCCGTAGCCCCACCTGCGCCACGAAGCGCTCGGGCGGCATGAGGCCCCCGGTCACGGGGCTTTCCTGCAATAGCGCCGCCAGCGCCCGCAGTCGCTCCAGTTCCGCACGGCACATCGCGCAGTGCGCCAGATGATCCTCTACCTGTCGCAATCGGCGACCCCACAACTCGCCGTCTTGGTACGCTCCCAGCCAGGCCGTTACGTGTTCGGTCATAGCCTCTCCAAATAAGGGGCCAGCGACTCGCGCAGCCGATTGCGGGCGTAGTTCAGCCGCGACATCACTGTGCCAATGGGGACACCCAGCGTGTCGGCGATTTCCCGATACGAGAGTCCCTCGTACTCCCGCAATACCAGCACCGCGCGGCTGGCCGGTGGCAATGCCAGCACCGCCTGCTGCACGCGCTCACCCCGCTCTCTGCCTTCCACCGTGGTCTCCGGTCCCTCATCTGAAGTGGCCAACGGCAGTGCGTCTATATCCACTTTCTCTCGTTCGCGGCGCAGCGCGTCCAGCGCGACGTTGGTGGCGATGCGATACACCCAGTTACGGAAAGGCGATCGAGGCCGATAACTGGGGAGATGCTGCCAGGCGCGGATGAAGGCCTCTTGTGCCGCGTCCTCTGCCAGGTTTGCGTCCCCACACATTCGGTACACTACGTTGACGACTCCCTCTCGGTGGCGGCGGACCAGTTCACCGAAGGCTCGCCTGTCTCCCTGCCGAGCCTGAGTGATCAGATCAAGTTCGGTTTCTGGTGCCAGTGCTGACCGGCTGCTCACTCCGCTGACTGCCCTTTCTATCCCTTCAACGTCCTTGCCCGCGGTTTTATTCGGAAGGGTGAGGATTGGAAATTGCAATTCGTGTTGTCTGTAGTATACTGTAATGTATTGAGAGAGGCGAATGTCCCCCTGAGCCAGGCAGATGCAGCGCGGCTAGTCTTTAGTCGAGAGAAGCCGCAGGGTCGGTCCGTGGAGGTGACGGCGATTCCCTGTTGCGTCTGAGCCAGTCGTGAACCCCGTCCGATGCAGCTCTGGCTGCGAACCTGGTAACATAGAGCAAAGGAACCCTTATGTCCAGAAAGAGCAAACGGACCAAGAAGAAGCGGACAAGCCCCCGGCCGCCGGTCAGCGGTAAACAGAAGCAATCCCACTCCATGTCCCGGCGAGACCCGGCTTCGGCTAACCCTGCCCGCTCCTGGCGGTGGATTGGCGGTATAGCCGTGGCCCTCTTGCTGATTAGCGTGGCCCTCTGGTTTACCGTGGGGCCGGGCAAAATAGGAAGGAGATCTACCTCAATGCCTGCGAATCCTGCTGACCGCAACAACATGTGCAGTGCACCCCCGGAGATGCAGATTGACCCAAACAAGACCTACGTCGCCACCATCTCGACGGGCAAAGGCGACATCGTCATCCAACTCGACGCCAGCGCTGCCCCGCAAACCGTCAACAACTTTGTCTTCTTGGCCCAGCAGGGCTTTTACGCTGGTCTGACTTTCCACCGTGTGGAGCCTGGCTTTGTTATCCAGGGGGGCGATCCATTGGGCGCTGGTAGCGGTGGGCCCGGCTACACCGTACCAGCAGAGATTCAGTTGCCCCACATTGAGGGCGCGATTGCCATGGCCCGGCGGTCAGATCAGGTGAACCCTACTCGTGCTTCCAGTGGCAGCCAGTTTTACATCACCCTGGCTCCGACGCCTTTCCTGGATGGAGCGTACACTGTCTTTGGTCAAGTGATCGAAGGAATGGACGTCGTCCAGTCTATCGCCGTCGGTGATGTGATAGAGAAGATCACAATTATGGAAGGATCGTAACTGTTATGATCCCACTGCGAGATACCATATCCGCCCGCCGCTTTCCCATCGTCAACACGGCTGTCATCGGCCTTAACGTGCTGGTCTTCCTATTCGAGGCCGTTCTGGGACCGGGCCAACTGGAGCAACTCATCGGGCTTTGGGGGCTGGTGCCGGCCCGCTTCTGGCAGATGGGTGGGCTGGGCCGTTGGTTGCCCCTGTTCACCTCGATGTTCTTGCACGGCGGTTGGTGGCACCTGATCTCCAATATGCTTGCCTTGTACATCTTCGGCGACAACGTCGAGGATCGCCTGGGGCACTTCCGCTACCTGCTGTTTTACCTGCTCGGTGGCCTGGTGGCTGGCGGCGCTCATCTGCTGGCTTACTCGGGCTCACCCATCCCGACGGTAGGGGCCAGCGGGGCCATCGCGGCTGTGCTGGGGGCCTACGTGATGCTCTTTCCGTACGCCCGCGTCGTCACCCTCGTGTTTGTATTCTACTTCATACGCATCGTCGAAATTCCGGCCTTGATCTACCTGGGTTTCTGGTTCATCTCCCAGTTGTTCAATGGCCTCTTCGCCCTGGCCGCCGCCACCGACGTGCTTCAGGCTGGCGGCGTAGCATGGTGGGCGCATGTTGGAGGCTTCGTCTTCGGGCTGGCGATTGTCCGGCTTATCTGTCCGCGTCCCCGCCGCACTTATACTGACCAGTACCGACCATGGTGAAAAGGAGGTACCAATGTCCATCCTTGACCTGTTCTGGATTTTCATCGTCATCAGCAGCCTCCTGCCGGTCATCCAGAAACGCATGCTGGAGGCGGCGCGCCTGCGGTTGATGCGCGAACTGGAGAAGCGGCGTGGCAGCCGCGTCATTGCCCTCATCCATCGCCAGGAGACGATGGCCCTGCTGGGCTTCCCCATCTACCGCTACATTGACATCGAAGATAGCGAGGAGGTGCTGCGGGCCATCAAACTGACCGACGACGATGTGCCGATTGACCTGATACTGCACACACCGGGCGGTCTGGTGCTGGCCTCTGAGCAGATCGCCCACGCCCTGTGCCGTCATCCGGCCAAAGTGACCGTCTTCGTGCCCCACTACGCCATGTCGGGTGGTACGCTGCTGGCGCTGGCCGCCGACGAGATCGTGATGGACGAGAACGCTGTCCTGGGGCCGGTGGACCCCCAACTGGGGGAGTACCCCGCTGCCTCCATTGTCAAGGCGGTGGAGCAGAAGGACGTCAACGAGGTGGACGATAAGACGCTCATCCTGGCCGATGTGGCTCGCAAGGCCATCGTCCAGGTGCAGTCGCGGTTAGAGGACATTCTATCCGATCGCATGGACGCCGAGTGCGCCGCCGAGTTGGCCAGGACGCTCTCCGAAGGCCGCTGGACCCACGACTACCCCATCACCGTCGAGGAGGCGCGGAAACTGGGGCTCTCTGTCAGCACCGAGATGCCTGAGCAGGTCTACAAATTGATGACCCTCTACCGCCAACTTGGCCAACGCCGCCCGTCGGTGCAGTACATCCCCGTGCCCTACCATCCCAGCGGAGGGAAGAGGGGAGCCAACAACCAATGATCAAATGAAGGCCCGTGCCCTAGGTGTTTTCCTGCTTGCTCTCATCGTTCTCCTGCTCGGCTCGGTACTGACCTTTGAACTCTACCACGCTGACCGCATCTACCCCGGCGTGTGGGTGCGGGGCGTGGACGTGGGTGGGAAACGACCCGGGGAGGCATCCGCCGCGCTGGAGGACGGCCTGGGGCTTGATGCGCCGCTGGTGACGCTGCGCGGGCCGGACCGCTCCTGGCCCGTCCATCTCACCGACCTGGGCCTCTGGCTCGACCCACAGGCCACGCTATCATCGGCCTATCAGTTGGGGCGTGACGGTTCCTGGGCGGACAACCTGGTGACTCACCTGTGGCTGCTGGCCTACGGCAAAGAGTTTTCCCCTGTCGTCGTCTACGATGAGCGCGTGGCCCGCCTCTACCTGGAGGCGCTGGCCGATCAGGTGTATCTCCCCCCCAACAACGCCACTCTCTCCCTCGATGGCCTCACCCCGGTCATCAACCTCGCCCGACCCGGGCGTTACCTGGACGTGGAGGCGACGCTGGCGGTGCTGCCCCCGGCTGTGACCAGGCTGGCTCCCGTGGAGGTTGAACTGGTCGTCCGCGAGATTCCCCCCCCTGTCGCCGATGCTGAGCCAGCCCGTGTCGAGGCCGGGGTGTTGCTGGGTGGCCCGCTCACGCTTGTGCTGGCGGACCCTCGCGAAGGCGACCCAGGCCCGTGGGTGCTCCCGCCGGATCAACTTGTCACGATGGTGGTGGTGCAGGTGGAAGGTGGGGTGCTGCACGCTGCCCTGGACGAGGACGCGCTGCGAGCCTACCTGGAAGAGTTGGCCCCCGCACTGGTGATCGAGCCGGTGGATGCCCGTTTCCACTTTAACGAGGGGACAGGCCGGTTGGAGCCCATCAGCTCCAGCCGGGAGGGCCGCGCACTCGACGTGGGGGCCAGCCTGGTGCGCATCGTGCAGGAATTAGCAGCGGGCAATCGCTACGTCCCTCTCGTCGTGCAGACTGTCCCGTCCCGCTACCCCGATACCGCCACCGCCGAGGAGTTGGGCATCGTCGCCCTGGTGGCCGAGGGGGATTCCTACTTCATCGGCTCCCCCTCCGGGCGCGACCGCAACATCCGGCTGGCGGCGCCCAAGTTTGATGGTATCGTCGTCGCGCCGGGGGAGACCTTCTCTTTCAATCACCACCTGGGGGAGGTGAGCGCGGAGGCGGGGTACGACGAGTCCTACATCACCGCTGGCGAGCAACTGGCCATCGAGGTCGGTGGCGGCATCTGCCAGGTCAGCACAACCGCTTTCCGCGCCGCCTTCTGGGGCGGCTACCCCATCGTCGAGCGCTGGTACCACCGCTATCGGGTGGGCTATTACGAATTGATGGGCGCGGGGTTGGGGATGGACGCCACCGTCTACTCGCCGCAGGTGGATTTCCGCTTCACCAACGACCGGCCCTACCCGCTGTTGATCGAGACCGAGGTCGAGGAGGGGGCTCACCGGCTGGTCTTCCGCTTCTACTCCACTGACGACGGACGGCGGGTAGAGAAGGATGAGCCCGTGATCAGCGACGAGACTGAGCCTGGTCCGCCTATCTACCAGTTGGACCAGGAACTGAAGCCGGGGACGGTGATCCGGTGGCAGTCGGCAGTGAACGGGCTGACGGCGACGGTCGAGCGGCGGGTCTACGACGCGGCGGGCAACCTGTTCTATCACGATACCTTCGTCAGTAAGTACGCTCCCCGCCGCGCTGCGTACCACTATGGCCCCGGCTACGAGCCGCCGGAGGAAGAGGCGGAGCCATAATTCTGGTCTCGTTCTCGGTGCAAAGCGCTCCTTGGCGCTCCTGGCGCGGGAGCGGACGGGGAGAGGGCAGCGGGTGGATGGGTCGCTCCTGGGGGCGGCGCTGGCCTGTATGCCGGTGGCGGTCGCCCGGCACCTGGGGGGCCAGCCGATGGAGCGCGGGGCCGATGACCTGACCGGCGGCCTCGTCTGCTACCACGTCTACGAGACCCGAGACGGCGGGTACGTGACGCTGACGGCTTTGCGATCTCTTTCTGCCCCTCGTCCTGTGTGCCTACCCGTAGGCGTCGCCGACCTTCTGAAAGCAGGCGCCCTCCTCTGGTGCAGCCTGCGCCGGGTGAAGGTACTCCTTTCATTTCTTTCACTTCTGCCGCGAAGATCGGGGAGTGGATCAGGAGTGTGTCGGGGCGGACGTCAGAGGGACACCTTCGGCGACGATGTTCCGGTAGAGGCCGAAGTGGTGTTGCTTCATGCGCTCCCATCGCTCCTGCCCGATGACGCGGGGGCCGATGAGCACGTCGTATTCCAGCGACACTCGTGCAGCAAGCGTGCTGATGGCGTGCTGAAACCGCCAGTCCTCGCTGTCCACGACGATCAGGATGTCTATGTCGGACCAGGGCTGGCTGTCACCGCGAGCCTTGGAGCCGAACAACACCGCCTGCAGGATGCGCCCCGGGTAGCGCTGGCACAGGAACTCTACGAACCTGGCAACAGCCCTGCGCTCACCGGGAGAAAGCAAAGGGGTGAGAGACTTGCTCATAGCCAGTCTCCCTCTTTCAGGGATCGCTCAATCCGGTCAACGAAGCGGTGTGCATCCTCCAGGTCGGTCCGGCGCGGTCCAGCTCTATCGTTGTCTGTACGTTGTAATCACTGATGTGCCGGTCATCCATCACCCGCCCGTAGATGTCACCATATTCGACCTC
>DAOUEC010000213.1:0-2817 GCA_034430655.1 Anaerolineae bacterium | reverse complement strand
CCTCCGGCTCCCCCCTGGGAGGGGGGAGGGTTCAACCAGCGGCTCAAAGCGATAGGGCAGGTCGCCGTACTCCCGTTCGAAGTAGCGGACGACGACGACCGGCCGCTGTGGGACGTACTCCTCAATCATGCTCACCCAGTTCTGTGCCAACGACTCGCCGTGGGGGGCGACGTATTTGACGAGGACGTCGGGGCGCAGCCCCTCGACCTGCCGCAGGTATCGCATCGGCATGGCCCAGTGCCAGTTGGCGAGGATGACGGCGTCGGGAGGAGCGTCGCGCAGGAGGGTCTCAGCGTAGATGCGGGCATCGTAACTCTGGGAGAGAGCGCGGTAACTGGGGAGGTGGGCGGCGAGATTAACGACGCCGGCGGCCACGATAATGACAAATGACAAATAACAAATGACAAAAATTGCAGATTTGCAGATTTGCAGATTTGCGATTTGCGATTTGAGATTTGATATTTCCCCGCAGGGGACTGCTACCAGGAGGGCGAGCGACACGTAGGCCGGCATCTCGTACTCGACGGTCTGGGGGGCGCGGTAGGTGAGGGTGACGGCGGTGTGGACGAGGAAACTACCGATCAGGAGGAGCGCCAGTTTGCGGTCGCGCCAGAGGAGAAGCAACGCACCGCTAAGCGCGGCCAGAAGGAGCACCGGGTTGAACTGGAAGCGAAGGAGCGTGGGGAGCAGCACCAACCGGTCGAAGAGATTGAAGGCGAACAAGTCGCCCCGAAAGCCGAGGGCCAGGACGTGCTCCAGAAAACCGGGCAGTGTGGCCAGGTCGGGTGTGCCGCGCAGGGGCAGGTAGACGAGCACGAGCAGGCCGAGGATGAAAGCGCCGACGGGCTTGAGCCAGCGGCGGGGTTGGTGCAAGAGGGCGGGGTCAACCAGGATGAGGTAGACGAGGCAGATGGAGGCGGGGAAGATGAGGGAGGCGTGGTGGGTGAGGCCGAGTGAGAGAGATATGGCAAAGAGAACAAGCCACCGGTCAGATTGCCATTCGCCACTTGTACTGAGCCCAGTCGAAGTATTCGCTATTCGCCACTCGCCATTCGCCATTCGCAATTTGTACTCAATGAGGGCGTGGAAGCAGAGGGCGGTGAAGAAGACGACGAGGGGGCGGATGCTGGCGCTGGTCGCCGTGGCCCAGAAGGTGGTGGCGGAGCCCAGGGTCAGCGCGGCCGCCAGCCCGCCCCAGGCGGAGCCGGTCATCCGGCGGGCGGTGTGGAACACCAGCGTGACGGTAACGGCGGCGGTGACGGCTGAGAAGAAGTTCACGCGCCAGGCCGGGCTGGGTCCCAGGGGCAGGTGGGCAAAGAGCCAGCCCAGCATGGTGTAGAGCGGGTAACCCGGCGGGTGGGCCACGCCAGCAGTGGCGGCGACCAGTTGGAACTCACCGGAGTCGGCGGGGAGGACGTCGGGGAGAAGGGTGGTGGTGTAAATGAACAATGAAACAATGAACAATGAAACAATGAACAATGAACAATGACCAATGACCAATGAGGAGATTGCGGATTGCAGATTGCGGATTGCAGATTTGGGGTTTGGGATTTGGGATTTGGTCATTGGGGTTTCGTGGGTGAAGCGGGATGTTTGAGTTCCCACAGGTGATCGGCCAGGGCGCGGAGTTCCTCGTAGCCGTGGCGGCCCTGGTCAGTGACTGCGCGGGCCAGGTTCTCCGGCACGGCCTCGATGCCATTGAACGCGCCGCTGATGGCTCCCGTGATCGCGCCGGTGGTGTCCACGTCGCCTCCCTGGGCGATGACGAAACGCATCGGTTCGCAGTAGTCGGCGGGGGTGCGCAGGAAGGCGTAGAGGCAGACGAGGACGGTGGGGACGACGAAGGGGCTGATGCCAGGCCAGTCGGGTTCCTGACCAGGGGGGAGCCCGGCGTGGCGGATTTCCCGCACGGCGGCAGACTCGTCCATCTCCAGCCAGCGGGGCAGGTACTCGATGAGAGCGGCGAACCTGGCGTGGTACGGCTGCGTCAGCCCGGCGACGAAACTGATGAAGGGGTCGGCCCCTATCGCGTCGTGGCTGGCGGCGTAGGCGACGGCGGCGGAGATGGCGACCGCCCCGGCCAGGCAGCGCGGGTCGGCGTGGGTGATGCGACTCACGTCAGCGGCGGCCCGGGTCAGTGCGGCCGGGGCGTCGTAGAGCCAGAGGCCCAGCGGGGAGGTGCGCATCGCGGAGCCGTTGCCAGCCTGAGGGGGCGGGGTGCCCGACTCGCGCCACGGAATGCCCGCCATCAGGCGGAGGACGGCCTCGGTCGTAGCGCCACCCCGCCCGACGATCTCACCCTCGCGCCAGAGAGGGACGAAGCGGGCCGCGATGTCCTCGGGGTCCACCTGCCCCCGTCCTTCGGGAGACTCAGGATACCGCTCGACCAGCGAGGTCAGGATGGCGCGCATCATCTGCGTGTCGTCGGTGTACTGGCCGGGCGGGAAGAGGCCGCAGGGGTGAGGGGTGAAGTGGTCGGGGAAGGGGGTGACGGCGGCAGCGGTCTGCTCTGCGGGCCGCCCCTCGACCGGGAAACCCAGCGCGTCGCCGACCGCCTGGCCAAGGATGCAACCGGTGAAGCGGTCAATGGATGGGGGCATCGTGCGACTACTCAGTTATACACCGTCCCTTTTCATTCAATTCTGTCACCGTGACCTGGAACCAGTAGGGGCGCACCCTTGCGGTCGCCCTCTGGAGCTGCTTCCCGTCGCTGAACCTGGTGGTTCTTCTCAGTCTTATCGGCTGGGGCTTGCTTCCACGGCGGCAAATCCTCAACCACAAAGGTCACAGCCATCATTGTCTGCCTCCCAGTTGCCG